>JAFYMH010000014.1 GCA_017556685.1 Clostridia bacterium
CGACGCGATGGCGGCGGTGCGATATGCGGAGTCGCAAAAAGTTTGATCCGAAGCGAGGCTGTCTCAAATTCGAATTTGAGACAGCCTCGCTTCGGATCAAACTTTTTGCGACTCCGCATATCGCACCGCCGCCATCGCGTCGGCACAGTAGGCGTCGGCGCCGATCTCGCGCGCGTATGCTTCGGTCAGAACCGCGCCGCCGACCATCACGCGCACCGAGGGAAGCTCGCGGTGGATGAGCGAGATCGTTTCCTGCATCGCGGGAACCGTCGTCGTCATCAGGGCACTGAGTCCGACGATGCTCGCGCCGCACTCACGCGCCGCCTCGAGCACGCGGCTCGGCGGAACGTCGCGGCCGAGGTCGAGCACCTCGTAGCCGTAGCTTTCAAGAAGCACGCGGACGATGTTCTTGCCGATATCGTGGATATCTCCCTTGACGGTTGCGAGAACGATTTTTCCATGCTCGCTTACGCTCTTTTTCGGGAATCGCTCGCGAAGGACCGAGAGCGCCGCGACGGCGGCGTCGGCAGAAAGGAGCAGGCGCGGCAGGTACAGACGCTTTTCCTCAAAGGCGCGCCCGACGCGGTCAAGCGCGGGGACGATCTCGTCGCGGATGACCGAAAGGGGATCGGCAGAAAGGCTCTCTGCCGCCGCCGTGGCTGTTTTGACTCGACCCGCCTCGATCGCCTCGCCAAGCGAAAGCGGGGTGCCGTCAGAGGTCCTTGCCTTGATCGGGACAGAGGCGGTGTCGGTATCGGCGCGCGCCTCGGCATAGGCAATATACTCCTCGCACGCCGCGTCAAGCCCCGCGAGGGCGCGGTGCGCGTGGTAAGCATCCTGCATCGGGAGCGAATCGGGATTCATGATCGCGGCACAAAGCCCCGCCGAAAGGGCACAGGAGAAGAAGGCGGCGTTGATGACGTCGCGCTTCGGAAGTCCGAAGGAAACGTTCGAGACACCGAGGCTTGTCATAAAGCCGCGCTCTGTGAGAAGTCGGATTGCCTCGAGCGTTACGGCCGGTGCCGACGGGTCGGCAGAGACGGTCAGGGCGAGCGGATCGATCAGAAGCTCGCTTTTCGGGATGCCGAACTTGGCGGCGCGCTCGGCGATTCGCTCGGCGATGAGAACGCGCTCCTCGGCGGTTTCGGGGATTCCCGACTCGTCCATCGTCAGGGCGATGAGAACGCCGCCGTATTTTTTGATAAGAGGAAGGACGGCAGAAAGGCTTTCCTCCTTGCCCGTAACCGAGTTGACAAGGGGCTTGCCCGAGTAGACGCGCATGGCGCGCTCCAGCGCCTCGGGGGAGGAGGAATCAAGGCAGAGCGGAACGTCGGTGACCGCCTGCAACTCGCTTGCAACCTTTGGCAGAAGGCTTGCCTCGTCAAGCTCGGGAAGCCCGACGTTGACGTCAAGGATGCGAGCGCCCGAGGCGATCTGCCGCTCCGCCTCGCCGATCAGATAATCTGCCTCATATGCGCGAAGGGCATCCTTCAGGCGCTTTTTCCCGGTGGGGTTCAGGCGCTCGCCGATCAAAATCGGGTCGCGACCGAGCCGAACGGCGTGCATCGAGGAGGTGACGAGGGTCGGCAGTGCCGTCCGCTTTTCGGGGAGCGGAAGCTCCCGCGTTGCCTTGATCAGCGCCGCGAGATAGTCGGGGTCGGTTCCGCAGCAGCCGCCGAGGATCGACGCGCCCGCCTCGGCAAGAAGCCTTCCGTACTCGGCAAACTCAAGCGGAGTGAGGTCGTAGACAGTTTTTCGATTTTCCACGCGGGGAAGCCCTGCGTTGGGGTTGGCGATGATCGGAAGATCGGTTGCGCCCCTGAGCTCTGCTATGATCGGAAGCATCTCCTTCGGGCCGAAGGAGCAGTTCAGACCGAGTGCCGCGACGCCAAGACCCGACAGGGTCGCGGCAACCGTTTCGGCATCCGCCCCCGTCATCAGCTTTCCGCTTCGGTCAAAGGCGCAGCTCGCAAGGATCGGAAGCGAGCTTGCCTCCTTGACGCCAAGGACGGCGGCCTTCAGCTCAGAGAGGTCGCTCATCGTTTCAATGAGAACGAGGTCGGCGCCCTCTCGCTCGGCGATCCTTGCCGCCTCGCCGAAGGCGGATACGGCATCCTCAAAGTCGAGATCCCCCATCGGGCGAATCAGCCGTCCGCTCGGGCCGATGTCAAAGGCGATCAGGGTGTCCCCGTCTCCTCTTGCCTCCTTTGCGATCGCAAGAGACGCCGTGATCAGCTCGTCGGCGTTCGGGTAGGCAAGGGGGGTGACCCCGAAGGTATTGGTTTTAACGATGTCGGCGCCTGCCTCGATATAGGCGCGGCAGAGCGAGAGCACCTCGCGCGGATTTTCAATCGACCAGAGGGCGGGGGGCTTTCCGGGCGGCAGACCGCGTGACGAGAGAACGGTTCCGGTGCCGCCGTCGAAATACAGACGGCGCCGTGCGAGTCGTTTTTCAAGATCAGATGTCATAGCTTCCTCCGAGAATGGCGGTGACGGTTTTGCAGGGGTGCATCAGAAGGCTCTCGCTTTGGCGGATGCCGAGCCGACGGTCGGCGCCGAGAAGCGAAAGCAGGGGGGTATTTGCCGAGAGCGGAAGCTTTCCGTATCCGGGACTGTAGCGGCGCCCGAAGCGGATCTCGGGAAAGCCGTCGCGGATCGCCCTCTCGGTGGCGTCGGCGCCCGCCTCAACCATCGCCGAGGCAACGGCGTCAGGGAGATACGCCCTTTCAAGGCTCCGCCTCTGCTCCCTTTCGAGGAGTCGGTCGACCCCGTACCCGAGCGTGACGGCAAAGAGCGCGACCCGATCGCCGAGAAGCGCCGCCTCGCCCTCAAGCGAAAGAAGCTCGGTCAGATCAAAGCTCCTTTCCCAAACCGAAAAAACGGCGGCGGGGGTAGCAACCGAGAGGATCTCATAAAAAAGCTCCTTGGTTTCGGGCGGGATCTCAACGATCGGGGTTCTGCAGCGCGCCGAAAGCTCGGTCGGGCTCGGGAAAAGCTCTTTTTCCGAGAGGGGAAGGAACCGCTCGACGAGGGGGGTCATGCGAGGATCTCCGAGAGATTTGCGTAAATGGCGGCGGCAACGTCGGGCTTATTCATCGAATAGACGTGCACGGCGCTGACGCCGTTGGCATAAAGATCGACGATCTGCTCGGTGGCAAAGGCGATGCCCGCCTGCTTCATGGCGGCGGGGTTGTCGCCGTAGCGCTCGACGATCCGCAGAAAGCGTGCGGGAAGGGCGGCACCCGAGATCGAGCAGATGCGCTTGATCTGGGCGGCGTTCGTTACCGGCATGATCCCAGCGACAACCGGCACGTCGATCCCTCGGCGGAGCAGGCGGTAAAGGAAGTTGTAAAGGATGCTGTTGTCGAAAAACATCTGGGTCGTCAGAAAGGAGCAGCCCGACGCCACCTTGACGGCAAGCGCCTCGACGTCGCTATCCGAGTCGGTGCTCTCGGGATGCTTTTCGGGATAGCAGGCACCGCCGATGCAAAAGCCGCCGAACGAGCAGATCTCCTCGGCAAGATCCGAAGCGTGACGGAAGGAAAGCGCGTTTCCATCGATCCCCTCGGGAAGATCTCCGCGCAGGGCAAGAACGTTCTCAACGCCGCGGGCCCTAAGGTCGGTGAGCTTTTCGCGGATGCTCTCGCGCGAGGCGCCGATGCAGGTGAGATGGGCAAGCGGGGTCGTTCCGAGCGCAAGGAGGGAGGATGCGATCTCGGCGGTATAGCCCGCCGTGCTTCCGCCCGCTCCGTAGGTAACGCTCATGTAGGCAGGGGAGAGCCCTGCGATCTCGGCGGCAGCCGCACGAACGCCCTCAAGGGCAGAGTCGGTCTTAGGGGGGAAGACCTCAAAGGACAGAGTCGGCTTGCCCCTTTTGATGATGTCGGTGATCTTCAAGGAAAACACCTCCTTACGAAAGTAACGGCTTTTTGGAAAAAGCTTCTTGCGAGCCGTTTTTTCTATAACGTATATATCATAATCGATTTTTAAGAAAAAAGCAAGATTTTAAGCGAGATTTTAGAAAGAAAGAGAGAGAGAGGGGGCTTTTTCTTAGCGAGCTTGCCTTGGCGCCGCTTTTTTGCACGCCCCGGGCGTTTTCCTCGGGGCGGCGTCTTTTAGAGAAAAAATTTTCAAAAACCTATTGACAAACCGAAAAAAGATTGCTATAATATCAAGGCTATCGGGACGATCGATATGGGAGCATAGCTCAGTTGGGAGAGCATCTGCCTTACAAGCAGAGGGTCATAGGTTCGAGCCCTGTTTTTCCCACCAAAAGGATCGTCCCGATATATGGCCTGGTAGCTCAGTTGGTTAGAGCGCCGCCCTGTCACGGCGGA
>JAFYMH010000015.1 GCA_017556685.1 Clostridia bacterium
ATTTCCGGCCTGAGCACGAGGTGCCGGGTGATGAGGAGGAGGGCTCGGACGAAGGACCTGACGAAATGTTTCGGTTTATAAAGATTATGAAATAAAGAGTCAAGTCTGACCCTGAAGTCAGGCTCGAAATGATATTAAAATATTCCGCTTCGGAAAAAAGAGCCGCCCCTCGCACGAAGTGCGAGGGGCGGCAGAGCTTAGAGGCACACGAGGATCTCGGCGGCGTTGGTGTCGGGCTTGACGCGCGGCATGATCCTTTCGATGATGCCGTTTTCGTCGATGAGAAAGGTCGTACGGACGATGCCGAAGGACACCTTGCCGTAGAGCTTCTTTTCCTGCCAGACGCCATACGGCTCGATGGCAAGGCGGTCGGGGTCGGACAGGAGCGTGAAGGGGAGGCTGTGCTTTTCGGCAAAGCGCGCATGCGAGGCGGTGCTGTCTCGGCTGATGCCGATAACGACAACGCCCTTCTCCTGAAACGCCTCGTACGCCCCCGCGAAGGCGCACGCCTGGCGCGTGCATCCCGGGGTATTGTCCTTCGGGTAGAAATAGAGAACGACGCGCGTGCCGCGAAAGTCCGAGAGGCGGACCGTCTCTCCGCTTTGGCTTTGCAGAGAAAAGTCGGGTGCTTTGTCACCAACGTTTAGCATAGGGGTTTTCCTTTCCTTTTAGATCGGATGCTCTTAAGCCTTGCGAAGCTGCTCGCGGCGGCTTTGCAGGGTATAAAGCTCGTGGTATCTGCCCTTTTGCTCGATGAGCGCATCGTGCGTGCCCTGCTCGATAATCTCGCCGTGCGAGAGCAGAATGATCTTATCGGCGCGGCGGATCGTGGAAAGTCGGTGCGCGACGATGAGCATGGTTCCGATATTCATCATGCGCTCGAGCGAATCCTGGATCAGGACCTCGGTTTCGGTATCAATATTGGCGGTCGCCTCGTCAAGGATCATGACCTTCGGGCGGTGGACGATCGTGCGCGCAAAGGAGAGAAGCTGTCTTTGTCCTGCCGAGAAGTTGTTGCCCCTCTCGCGCACCTCCTCGTCAAGCCCCTTCGGCAGGCGCTCGATGAAGGAATCGGCGTTGACGTAGCGGCACGCCTCTCTGACCTCACCGTCGGTGATCGTCTCGTCGCGCAAAACGATGTTTGAGCGAACCGTTCCCGAGAAGAGGAAGACGTCCTGGAGCATCTGCCCGAACTGACGGCGAAGCGATGCGAGCTTGATGCGGCGGATGTCGATGCCGTCGAGCAGGATCTCGCCCTTCTGGATATCGTAATTACGGCAAAGAAGCGAGAGGATGGTGGTCTTTCCGCTTCCCGTCGAGCCGACGAAGGCGGCGGTCTGCCCTGCCTCGACCGTAAAGGAAACGTCCTTAAGGACCCAATTCTCCCCCTCGTAGGCAAAGTAGACGTTTTTGAATTCGATCTTGCCCGAAACGCCGTCGCCGAGCTCAATGGCATCGGGGGCATCGACGACCTCGGGGGCCATGTCAAGCACCGTGAAGATCTTTTCCGCCGAGGCGAGCGCCGATTGCAGCCAGTTGAACTGCTCGGCAAGGCTCTGAATGGGGTTAAAGAACTTCGAGATGAACATATAGAAGCTGACGATGGTTCCGCTCGTGATGCTCTGACCAAGGAAGCTTACGCCGTCGATATAGCCCTTCGCGCCAAGGTAAAGCAGGCACAGCACCGACGACACGTAGAGCATATAGACGACGGGGCGGAAGATGCCGAAGACGAAGATCTGCCCCTGCTTCGCCTTAAAAAGGCGGCGGTTCTTCTCGGAGAACTCGGCGAGCTTTCGCTCCTCACGGCAGAAGATCTGCGTGATCTTCATGCCCGAGAGATTCTCGGAGAGGAAGGTGTTGATATCGGTCGTTCCGTCCTTAACGCGGCGGTAGGCGCGGCGCGAGAATTTGCGGAAGATGACGGTAAAGAGGATGATAAAGGGAACGAAGGCGAGCACCATCAGGGTCAGGAAGTAGTTGAGGCAGAGCATTGCCACGAGCACCCCGACGACGATGAAGCAGTTCTTGACAAGGTTGACGACGATGCTCGTAAAGAGCATCGAGATGGCGCCGGTATCGTTGGTCACGCGGGTGACGAGCTTACCGACCGGGATGTGGTTCAGCTGTCCGTGCGAGAGCCCCTCGATATGCACGAAAGCATCCTCGCGGATCCTTGAAACGATCTTCTGCCCCGTTCTTTGGAGCACGATCGCCTCGATATAGGTGCAGACGAGCGACAGAACAAGGATACTGCCGTACACCGCGACGTAGGCAAGCAGCCTTGCCATTTCGAAATCGTCCCTGAGCATTTCCTCAATGCTTCCGATAAGGATCGGGGAGACGATATCGTAGGCGATCGAGGCAAGCATCAGTACGCCGACGAAGAGGAAGCTCCCAACGTAGGGCCGCGCATAGCGAAGCAGGCGGGAAAGCAGCTCCTTGTCCGACATATGGCGGTCAAAGCCGATCGCGCTTTTTTTGTCCTTCATAGCCACGTAGGCGACCGTAAAGAGGATCGAGAAGACCCCGATCACGCCGCCGACAACGAGAAGCGGATAAAACTCACGCATTGACCTCTCCTCCCTTCTCCTCGAGCATCTGAAGCTCGACCATCGTGCGATACGAGGGACAACTCTCATAGAGCTCCTCGTGCCGTCCGACGGCGGTGACCCGTCCGTCCTCGACGAGGATCAGCTTATCCATCTCTTCAACGGTCGAGATGCGGTGGGCGATGAGGATCGTCGTTTTCCCACGGCGAAGCGCGGCGAGATTTTTTAGGATCTGTCTTTCGGTCTTGGTATCGACAGCCGAGACCGAATCGTCAAGGATCAGGATCGGCGCATCCTTTAGTAGCGCCCGCGCGATCGAGATCCTCTGCTTCTGTCCGCCCGAAACCGTCACGCCGCGCTCTCCGAGCAGGGTCTCGTATCCGTCGGGGAACTCGGCAATATTCTCATGCACGTCGGCAAGGGTCGCCGCCTCGCGCACAAGCGCGGGATCGTCGGTATCCGAGGCAAAGGCGATGTTGTTTCGGATGGTATCGCTGAACAGGAAATTATCCTGCGGAACGTACGCGGCGTAGCGGCGCACGGTTCTGATCGGGATGCGATTGACGTCGTTTCCGTCGAGAAACAGGGTTCCGTCGGGGACGTTGTAGGAGCGCAGAATGAGATCGACGATCGAGGTCTTTCCGCTTCCCGTCTTGCCGATGATGCCGACCCGCTCGCCCGCCTCGACCGTAAAGGAAACGTCGCTGAGCACGGCGCGCTCGGTGCCGGGATAGCGGAAGGTGAGTCCTCTGAACTCAATTTTTCCCGAGAGCGGAGCCAAGGGCTCGGCAACGTCCTTTGCATCGACAACGTCGGGCACAGCGTCGAGCAGCTCGCTGATACGGCGAAGCGACGCCTTTCCGCGCGAGGACATCTCGATCATCTCGGAGACCGCCATGACCGGCCAGACGATCGCCGTAAAGTACCCGATGAACTCGATCAGCATACCGGCATCGAACACCCCCGTATAGACGAGGTACCCGCCGTAGCCGAGGATGATGCAGATGACCGACTCAACGAGAAGCGTTACCAGAACGTGCAGCAGGGTCGAAAGCTTGGTATAAGCGACGTTGGCATCCTCGTTCTCGCGGTTGAGGCGTCGGAAGGCGAGAAGCTCGCGCCCCTCCTTCACGAACGCCTTGACGACGGCAAGCCCCGAGAAGTTCTCCTGCGAGAAATCCGAAAGGGTCGAAAACGCCTCCTGGCGCTTTTCCCATTTGAGCATCATATAGCGCCGCACGATCAGTCCCACAAGGAAGAGAAGCAGGATCGGGAGCATGGTAAAGAGCGAAAGGACGGTATGCAGGCGGAACATCTTATAGAGCGCAAGCGCCCCGAGCGCCGTCGCATCAAAGAGCATCATAACGCCCCAGCTGAAGCATTCCTGCACCGTTTCGAGATCATTGGTAAAGAGCGACATCATCGTGCCGACCTTGTTCTCGTGGTAATACTGTCTTGAAAGATCCTTACAGTGCGAGAACATCCGCAGCCGCACGTCGCTCTCAACGCGGATGCCCGCGCCGAAAAAGCAGATGCGCCATGCAAAGCGGCCGATGACGAGCGCAAGGATGGTGAAGATCATCGGCAGGCAGATGCGGTCGAGCAGGAAATCGAGATCAAAATCGTAGATCTCCCCGCCAAGCACCACGCGCCCGTCGTTGACGCCGTTGATGACCATGCGGTAAAGCTCGGGGATCTCGAGCTGAAAATAATCGACGGCAAGCAGAGCCAAAACGCCGAGCAGAAGCATCGGCGCGTATTTCAGATAGTAGCGGTTGATATGTTTCCCGAAGATCACGGCGCTCTCCCTTTCCGAAAAAGACAAAAAATTACCTTTCTATTGTAGCATACATTGGCTATGAATGCAATGATGAAAAGAAAAAAGGTGCAAAAAGAAAAGCGACTCGATCTACCAAGTCGCTTTTCTTCATTTACAGGCTGCTTAAGAACGCAAGCAAAAGCTTTTTCTGCTTTGGCGTCAGACTCGAGAGCACCGACGAAAGCTCGTCGGCTTCTTCGCTTATCGAAAAGAAATCTCTGAGCGAAATACCGAGCGCGTCACAAACAAGCTCAAGATGCCCGACGGTAATATCCGCCTGCCCAAGCTCCACACGCCGCAGATGTGTCTGCGACACGCCCGCCCTCTCGGCAAGCGCATTTTGCGTACAACCGCTCTTTTCTCTTAGCCCTCGGATTCTTTCCCCAACATTCATAAACGCACCCTCTGTTAGTCGTATATGAATTATTTTAAAGCATTTTTTAGAAAAATATTAGTTGTATAGTGTTGCCTATTTAGTCTTAAAGTGTTATAATTGTATCTGTATAGGACTAGCTAGGGGGAGGACGAAAAATGACAAAGATTTATTCCGTCAAAGACATTGACAAGGGCATAGCGCCCGATGCTTATTTGGACAATATCATTTGCGGAAACAGCATTGATGCTCTTCGCCTTTTTCCTTCCGAATCAGTGGATTTGTTTATCACATCGCCCCCTTATAATCTAAAGAATTCAACCGGGAACGGTATGAAGAATGGACGCGGTGGCAAGTGGGAAAACGCCGCCCTACAAAAAGGGTATGTCAATCACTCTGACAATTTGCCTTATGACGAATATGTTTCCTGGCAAAGAAATTGTCTTTTTGAAATGTTTCGTCTTTTAAAAAATGATGGTGCAATTTTCTACAACCACAAATGGAGAGTACAGGGAGGTATTTTACAAGATCGCAACGAAATATTAAAGGGTTTTCCTGTACGCCAAATTATCATTTGGAGGAGAAAAGGCGGAATCAATTTTAATGCAGGATATTTTTTGCCTACATACGAAGTCATTTATATGATTACAAAACCAGCTTTCAAACTGGCGAAGGGCGCCAATCGCTTCGGGGATGTCTGGGAAATCGCACAGGAACAGAAGAACCCTCATCCTGCTCCTTTCCCAGAGGCGCTCATTGACAGAATTGTTTCGTCGACAAATGCTCAAATCATTGTCGACCCGTTTGGAGGCTCTGGCACAACCGCAATATCCGCAAAAAAGTTCGACCGAAACTTTATACTACTCGACAATTCAATTGATTACTGCG
>JAFYMH010000016.1 GCA_017556685.1 Clostridia bacterium
CAAGGAGCGAGATGGTACGCTCGCGGATCTCCTCACGGGTCATCTGTTCTCCGTAGTGCAACTCAAGCACCTCGTCGATCTGTGCCCCGATGCGAAAGACGGGGTTCAGACTCGTCATCGGCTCCTGGAAGATCATCGACATATAGTTGCCGCGAAGCTTCTGGACCGCCTTGATCGGCATTTTCGTGATATCGACCGTCTTGTCACCGACCGAAAGGCGGATCGCGCCCTCAACGACCTGACCCTGCGGGCGCTGCAGAAGCTGCATGACCGAAAGGCTGGTAACCGATTTTCCGCAGCCCGACTCGCCGACAACGCCGACGGTCTTTCCTGCCGGAACCTCGAAGGTTACGCCGTCAACCGCCTTAACGGTTCCGACGTCCGAGAAGAAATAGGTGTGAAGGTTCTCGAT
This sequence comes from Clostridia bacterium, assembly GCA_017556685.1. Classification (GTDB taxonomy): domain Bacteria; phylum Bacillota; class Clostridia; order Oscillospirales; family CAG-272; genus UBA1740. The sequence continues at coordinate 413 of JAFYMH010000016.1, forward strand.
CTCAAGAACGTTCTCGGGATTCTTCATCTCTGCGAGATACTCCGACTCGGGTACGTTCTTGCGGTTCTTGTTCTTTTCAAGCGCCTTTGTGATCTTTCTGTTTTCTCTTGAGATCCGACGCGACTCTTTCGCCGAGAGATACCCCGTTTGTTTCTTTGATGCCATGTCCTTTTCTCCTTATCTCTTCATTTTGGGGTCGAATGCGTCGCGCAGGCCGTCGCCGACGAGGTTGAACGCAAGCACGGTGAGAAGGAGAAGCGTACCGGCAGGGATCCATACGAACCAGTAGTTGGTCAGAATATGGGTGCTGTCTGCGGCGTTGATGATGTTACCCCAGGAGGCGAACGGGAAGCGGACACCGAGTCCGAGGAAGGACAGGGTCGCCTCGGTGATGATCGTCGAGCCGAGTCCCATCGTGCAGATAACGATCAGCTGAGGAATGACGTTCGGGATCAGATGCTTAAAGATCCTTCTCGAAACGCGCACACCGCACGCCTCGGTTGCCGTCATGAACTCCTGCTCGCGCAGCGACAGGATCTGACCTCTGACCATACGGGCAAGTCCCGGCCAGCCAAGGAAGCCGAGGATGAGCATCAGATAGATCATTCGGATCTTCGGATCCACCTTGAGATCGTCCATCATCGCGCCGAGCATGATGAGGATCGGGGTCGAGGGGATGCAGTAGAAGATGTCGACGATACGCATGATGAGGTTGTCGACCCACTTTCCGAAATAGCCGGAGATACCGCCCATGATGACACCGAGAACCGTCTCGATGATGACGACGATGAAGCCGATCATCGGCGAAACGCGTCCGCCGTACATCAGACGGGTCAGCATGTCCATGCCGTAGCCGTCGGTGCCGAGCCAATGGCTCAGGCTGGGGGAGGCGTAGGTATCGGCAACGACGGTCACCTCGTCGCGGCGGATGACGTACTCGCTGTGCTCAGCGTCGTACACGACCCGATACTCCTCGACGGCGCCGCTTGCGCCCGTATAGGTAAAGTCAAAGTCCTTTTCGCCCGCCTCAATGCGGTCAAAGAGACTGTTTTTGAAGTCGCGGGGCAAAAAGACGTCGGGCGAAATGGCGTTGACGACGTAGCGCGTGACATACGCGACCTCGGTTCCGCCAAGAGAGATAAAGCCGTCGGAATCGATCGTGTAGGTATCGGTGCCGACCGTAAAGGAGCCATCCTCCCTTGCGTACGCCAAAAGCGCCGCCGATTTGAAGGCGAAGTTGAGGCGAGCGGGATCGTTCTCAGAGGATGCGAAAACGTTGTCCTTTGCGAACATACCGACCGTCAGGCCGTTCAGCGCAACGTTGAAAACATCCTTGCCCTCGTCGGTGATCGTGTAGGTAAGATTCCCGACGGTAAAGGAGCTCTGCCCCTTAACGCGCGCAAGGGTTGCCTGCACGACGACGGTTCCGCTGAAGCTTCCGTCCTCGGGAGCAAGGGTGACGAGCTCGTCAAAAACCTTAGCGCCCGCATATACCTTACTCTGAATGACGGTCGTGAAGAAGATCTCGTCCTCGTCATAGGGAGAAATAAGCCCTCCGAGGAACGAGAACAGGAACATGGCAAGCAAAACGACCAGTCCCGTGACTGCAAGAGAATTGCGAAGGAAGCGCTTCATGACGAGCGCTCCGGGAGAGAGAACCTTGACACGGCGATCGTCGTTCAGAGAATACTCCTCGTCGTCCGTGCCCTTACCGCTTGCGCCGTTTGCGCCGTCCGCAAGCTTCTTCGCCTTATACATGGCGACGCGCTCGGGGGCAGACTGGGCACGCGAGGGGATCGGAGCGGCGTTGGTGACGTCGGTGTCCTTGAGATTGTCCATATTGTCCATTTTTGACATACGAGGCTCCCTCCTTCCTTTATGAAATTCTAACGCGCGGATCAACCACAGCGTAGAGGATATCCGAGATCAGATTGCCGGCAAGGGTCAGAACCGCCATAAAGACGAGGTAGAACATCGTAAAGGGAATGTCTCCTGCGACCATTGCCTGATAGGAAGCGTAGCCGATTCCGGGGATGCTGTACAGCGTCTCGGTGATCAGAGCGCCCGAGAAAAGTCCCGGGAGCGATCCGCCGACGATGGTGACGATCGG
>JAFYMH010000017.1 GCA_017556685.1 Clostridia bacterium
TTCCCGAGAAGCTTTCCGCGCGTGCGGCGGCACTCTGCGCGTCGGGAGAGCTTGAGCGGGGCGAGCATTTTAGTCGCCTTTGGGACGTCATCTGCGATACGCTCGATACCCTTTGCGAGATGCTTTCCGACTGTGAGATCACGTCCCAGGAGTTCTCCGATCTCTTTTCTATGCTGGGAGAGACGGTCGATATCGGACGGATCCCCGCCACCGAGGACGAGGTGCTCTTCGGCTCTGCCGAGATGCTCCGCGCCGACGGCGTGCGCTTCGTGTATCTGCTTGGTGCCGTCGAGGGAGAATTCCCGGCGTCAAGCTCGTCCTGCGGCTATTTCACCGAGCAGGAAAGGACGGTCCTTCGTTCTCTCGGCATTACGGTCGGGCAGGGGAGCGACCTTCGCGCCTCGCGCGAGCTTTTCTTCTTCCTGCGTGCGCTTTCGATGGCGTCGGTATCGTCAACGGTGCTCACCGTGTCGCTCGGAACCGACCTGACCCCAAGACGGCCCTCGTCCGCCGTCCTTCGGATCCGCGAGCTTCTCGGCGATGCGGCAGAGAGCGTTTCGGTCGAGGGACTTGCTGCGACAGAGCTTCTCTATACGGTCGGCGGAGCGCTCGAGCGCCTCGGTGAGCTTTCGGGCGATCCGATCTTCCCCTCGGTTCGTGCGGCGCTTTCTGCCGGTCAGGCAGGCATAGCCGAGCTTGACGCGCTCGACGTCCCGATCTCAAACGATCGCCTGTGCCTGCCAAGCGAAACGGCGGGTGCGATCTACCCGAAGAGGATCTCCTCGACCCAGTCGCGGATCGAGAAATATATGCGGTGCCCCTTCTCGCACTTCTGTACGTACGTTCTGCGCCTGAAGACGGGGGAGCTTGCCGAGTTTGACAACAACGAGATCGGAAGCTACGTGCATACCATGCTCGAGGAGTTTTTCCGCGAGAGCAGTCAAGGCGGCGGTGTCCCCGGTAGCGAAAGCGAGCTTGACGCGCTTTGCCAAAGGATCTCGGATCGCTATCTTGAAAGGGTCGGGCAGGGTCAGGGCGAGAGCGCGCGCATGCGCCATCTTTGGAAAAATCTGCGCCGCTCCTCAAAGCTTCTGATCCGCCATATTGCCGAAGAGTTCGCGCAAAGCGACTTTACCCCCCGCTTTTTCGAGCTGAAAATAGGGGGTCGGGAGGAAAACGATCCATCCCCCTTCGTTTTACGCTCCGAGGACGGATGCGAGCTTTCGATCTACGGAAGCGTCGACCGCGTGGATAGCTATACCGAGGACGGAAGGGTGTATCTCCGCGTCATCGACTACAAAACGGGAAGCAAGGTCTTTCGCCTAAGCGACGTGCGCCGGGGACTCAATCTGCAGATGCTGCTCTATCTCTTTGCGCTCTGGAAAAATAAAAATCCCGCCTTTGCCGAGCGTCTTGGCTTACGGGAGGGCGACGCCGCCTTGCCGGCGGGCGTGCTGTATATGGGTGCCGTGACGGGAGAGATCAAGCTTGACCGCCCCCTTGCCGAGGACGACGTGCTTCGTCTTGCGGCAGACGAGGCGCGTCAGAACGGACTTCTGCTTGACGATATGAAGGTGCTTCGCGCCATGGAGCACGATCTTGATGGCAGATTCATTCCGATCCGTCTCGGTCGCGACGGCTCCTTCACGAAGGAGTCCATGAAAAATCTCGCGAGCCTCGACCGTATGGGCGAGCTTCTCACCGAGATCAGCGAGATTCTTCAAAAATGCACGAAGTCAATGCGAGACGGAGATATTTCAGCCCACCCCACCTCCTATGGAGAGAGCAATTGTACCTATTGCGAGATGCACCCGATCTGCCGCGCGACGGCAGGCTCGGGCAAGGGAGGCACCGAGAACTGATTCTTTTTCCCTATTTTTCGATCCCGCTATTGCATTCGGGGCTCATCTGTGGTAGAATATCGTGGTGTGCTTCGCTACTATGAATACGAAACCTTGAAAAGGACCAACGTATGTATTATATCTCTTTGGACCTGGAATGGAACCAGGCGTATGCCGAGCAGGCGCTTGCCGTACAAAAGCGGCTTGAGTGCCGTCTGCGCGGCGAGGTCATCCAGATCGGCGCCGTCAAGCTGGATGAAGAGCTGAATATCTGCGGCAGCTACAGCGTGATCGTCCGCCCCCGCTTTTTCCGCAGGATCCACCGACACGTAATGCGTCTGACGGGGATCACGCAGGATATGATCGACCGCGGAATGCCGCTTGCCGAGGCTGCCGAAAGCTTTCGTGCCTGGTGCGGCGACGATTTCGCCTTTTTGACCTGGGGACCCGACGACGTGCCGATGCTCGAGGACAATCTCCGCGCCCATAAGCTCGGCGGCGAGTGGCTTTCCCGTGTGTACGATCTGCAAAAGATCTATAACAGCCAGACCGACGGCCTTTCAAAGCAGCGCTCGCTTGAGTTCGTGATGGAGCAATTCGGGATTCCGCAGAACCTTCCTGCCCACGATGCGCTCAACGACGCCTATTTCACCGCGCTCGTCGCGCAGAGGCTTGACGTTGCAAAGGGAGTCGCCGAGTACCGCGCCTCTACAGGGGACGCTCTTTTTGCCGACGTTCTCGGAAATGCCGACGTCGGGCAAGAGGGCTATCCTTCGCCGTCCCTCCTCCTTTCGGATCCCGGCGTCGCCTCTCCCGTCTGCCCTCTTTGCGGGGGCAAGCTTGACGGGGACGGTCGCTTTGCGCACCATAAGGGGCAGAAGTATACCGCGATCTTTACCTGCAAGGAGCATGGAAGGCTTCTTCTCGATCTTCGCCTTGCAAGGAATTTTAACGGAAGCTGGCGCGCCCGTCGCACCTTGAATTACGCAACCGACGAGGCGGTCGCACGTCACGAGGCAAAGCTCTCTCTGAGCAAGGGGGGCGCCCGTCGCCGCCGTCGCCGCTCGGGCAAGCTGAAGAGCGTATCGACCGAAGAGACCACCGTCTGAGAGGCAGAGTCCTAATTCAAAAACCGAACGCGTTTTGCCGAAAACGGCAGAGCGCGTTCTTTTTTCGCTTTCGAGCAATAAAAAATCCCGAAAATCTTTACAAAGCTGAAATAATATGTTATAATACAATGTGATAATTTATAATTAAGGAGATCCGAATGAAGTGTCCGAGTTGCGGCGCTCAGAGCAGCCGCGTGCTTGACAGCCGTCCCGTCGAGGAGGGCAACAGCATTCGCCGCCGCCGTGAGTGCGAGGGATGCGGAAA
>JAFYMH010000018.1 GCA_017556685.1 Clostridia bacterium
CCATATGCGGATTTAGCTCATTTGGTAGAGCGTCGCCTTGCCAAGGCGAAGGTGGCGGGTTCGAGCCCCGTAATCCGCTCCAAAAAAGGAAGCATCGCAAAAGCGATGCTTCCTTTTTTTATCCAAGTCGCAGACTTGGTATATCATTGCGCTTTAGCGCGTATATCATCTCGCCTTCGGCGAGCATATCATCACGGCAAAGCCGTGCATTCTCTTCTGCGACTTGATGAGATACAACACGCTGTGTTGATGATATACAATTCCCTATGGAATTGATGAGATGCAAGGCTTGCGCCTTGATTTAAAAAACTCGCTTTTGCGGCGCTTTCTTTTTTCAGATGAAGGGGCTCGAAAGGGAAAGCGCGTCCCCAACGGATATAAGCTTGACTTCTGTTCGGACGCGCTTCAAATTTTCGCGAATGCCGACATTCGCCGCCTGAAGGCGGTTCCGAAAATTTCCAAGCAAAGGTGAGGAAGACCGAGCGCGCAGTTCGCGCGAGAATCGAGCCCCCAAATCCGCTCCAGAAAAAAGCACTTGCGATTGCAAGTGCTTTTTTCAGCTAAATCCGCCGATGGCGGAATAAATCCACTTTGTGGATGAAATCGCTACGCGATGAAATCCCGCTTCGCGGGGGGTTGAGAGTGCAAATTTGCAATACCGTTGACAATTTACGGAAACAATGGTACAATATCGTCATAAGGATTTTTTGGAAAAGATTTCTTCGAAAAGCCATAAAGGAGAGGTGATTTACAAATGAAAAGCAGAAGGATTTTTATGTTTTTTGCCCTTGCATTAACTCTTGTTCTATCCGTCGCGATACTTTCCTCCTGTGGAGAGAAAGAGCCCGCCGAGCCTCCAAAGATCCCCGACGCTCCTCAAAGGATCTCCGACATTGAAGATATTACCAAAGGGTATTTCGGTGAGAGCGGCTCCTCCGTCACAATTCCTCTTTCGGACTACGTAAATGCAAACGGCTGTAACGTGACGTATCACGTCACGTCCTCCGACCCCTCGGTTGCCACCGTCACGGCGGAAAACGGCATCCTCACCGCCACGCTTTTCAAGGGCGAAGGAAGCACCGACATAACGGTCAGCGTACAATCGGACGGAAAAGAGGCGTTTGCGCTGAGCTTTCAGATCACAGCAAAGGCTTATACAAAGATCGCCTGCGTCGGCGACAGCCTTACCTACGGTCATACCTGGGCAAACGAAGCTTACCCCGTTTACCTGAAGCAGCTTCTCGGAAGCAGCTGCGAGGTTGGCAATTTCGGCCTGAACGGTGCGTCTGTTACCGGGACGAACCCCTCGCTTTACATCAAATATGCCGAAGAACGGCAGTACACGAACAGCCTCGCATTCGATGCTGACGCTGTGATCATCATGCTGGGCACCAACGATTCTAAGGACTGGAGTGCGGCTTCTCCCAACTTTGAGAGCTGGTACAAGGAGCTTATCGAATCCTACCGGGAGCAGAACCCCGACGTTGAGATCATCCTTGTGACCGCGCCCCCGACGCTTGAAAACAACAAATTCAACATTCCAAACGACGTCATAAGAGATCAGGTCTGCCCCATCCAGCGCGACGTTGCAGAGGAGCTCGGGCTTCCTCTCGTCGATTTCCGCAAGGTTCTGGAAGAATATGAGGGCGGATACCTTTCCTTGATCCGAGGAGACGCCGCCTTCGACGGAGTTCACCTTACGGCAGACGGCGCGCGGCTTCTTGCGCGTCTGATCGTGGAAGAGCTCTATAAGCTCTGAGCAGTTTCGAGGCAGCGATTGCTCGGCTTCTCACGAGGATATGAGCTACGATAGGAATCCTCGGTATGCAGGACGGACGTCTTCGGCGATCCGTCCTGTTCCGTTTCGTGGGTTTGGGCAGCTTCTTCGGTTGCAAGCTCGCACGCTCGTATCCTAAGCTCTCTGCGATAGGCTCTTTTCATCGACTCACCGCTCCCCCCCGACGGCTTTGACAAAAAATCCGAGCAAAAAAAGAAAAAGGGCTTGACAAAACGCATATACTTTGATAGAATAACAAGGCAACAGAATATGGCGCCATAGCCAAGCGGTAAGGCAGAGGTCTGCAAAACCTTCATCCCCGGTCCGATTCCGGGTGGCGCCTCCAGAGAACGAAGCATCCCTTTTGGGATGCTTTTTTCGTTCTCTGGAGGCGCCACTCCTTCATCGGACTTGGCTCTGTGCGCCTCGGCGCACAGAATCCGGTTCGCAGTCGCCGCGCAGAGCGCGTCGAGCTCGCTCGAACGCGGCAAGCGAGCGCCTACTCGCCAAAGGCGAGATACCGGGGCAAAAGCCTTAGGATCTCGCTTTTTTCATCCTCTCGTATTCCGCCTCCAACCTGCAAAGCATCGCCTTCATTTCGCCGACCCCGCCGTCCCTTGAAACGACCGAAAGAACCTTGCCCGCCATGCTCTTGATTTCGCTTGAGGTGAGTCCTGCCGTATTCCCGTGCACGTCGAGGCGCTCCATGGATTGAATCTCTCCGAGCCAATACGTATGATACTCCTTTGATCTTCCGTACACCGAGCGCCGAGACGCCTCGGTTGTGACCGTCTGCCATTTGCGGTGCGTTCGGTCTACGTAAAGATAATAGGAATACGACACGAACCACCACGCCGCCATTTTTGCAAGAAGCTCGCCTCCTGCAAAGGAAAAATTATGCCCGCTCTTCATAATCAAAGCTCCCCTCCTTTGAACGTCCGAGCCCCCTCTTCTGCCAAAAGCTCCGAGATCCTGCGGCGGAAGACGTCAAGTTCTCCGTAAATATTGACCGGCTCCTCAAGAAAATACAAAACGCCGAACATTCCGTCGAGGCGGAACAGAGGGTGAAGGCGCTCGGCGTCGAGCGAAACGCCGTTTTGTAAAAAGATCTCAAGGATCTCTTCCTTCCATTTGAGGTACCTCTGCCGAATCTCAAGCAGGCGCTCACTCGGCGTATCAGAGCGGATGACCTCGTTATACAGACGGATCACCCCGTAGTGATCGGAGAACGAGGGGTCAAAGCCAAACAGCCCCTGTAGCCGCTCGCTCACCCTATCGTGCTCCTTGATCGCCTCCGAAAATTCTTCAAATGACAGACTCATTTTTCCCTCCGCAGCTTCTTATTAAGGACGGCGGTGACCCGATCGGCAAGCTCCCTTCTCTCGGACTCGCTTTTCCCCTTGGCACAGAGAATTGCCTCTTGCACGAGGTGCACCTCGTCCAAAGAAAACACCCTTTGCTCCATAAAAAAGCCCTTTGCCGTTTTCCTTATGGGATAGCCCATCGCACGAAGAACCTTGATATTTCTGCACACCGTTTTCCGATCGCAGGGATAACTGTCGGATATCGCCTCGGCGATCTTCGTTTGCGTCATGGGTCGGCTCTCGTCGCTCTCGTTGCTAAGCACGTTCAGCACCCACAGGATCAGTTGCTTTTTAGATTGCATCGTGTCGTCCTCCATCTATAGGATAGCATATCGATTGTACCAAAAACCGCCCTTTCTGTCAATTCCTGAAAAAATTTGTTTTTTGGGATACCCCCGCCCTTCCCCCCGAAAGCCTTCCTTTTTATAGAAAAACGCTTCGTTGCATCTTTACTTTCGGGAAAAGGCGTGCTATAATAGGCTCGTAAATACTCAAAACGTGAAGGAGATATAAAAATGAAAAAAATCGTTACGTTCGGTGAGATCATGATGCGCCTGAATCCCGAGGGGTACGAGCGCTTCGTGCAGGCTGACAAGTTTGAGACGAGCTATGCGGGCGGTGAGGCAAACGTTGCCGTTTCGCTCGCGGGCTACGGCATGAGTGCCGCCTTCGTCTCGAAGGTTCCGAGCCACGAGATCGGTCAGTGCGCCGTCAACGAGCTTCGCCGCTTCGGGGTCGACACCTCGATGATGGTTCGCGGCGGAGAGCGCCTCGGCATCTACTTCTGCGAGAAGGGCGCCTCCCAGCGCGCCTCCAAGGTCATCTACGACCGCGCAGGCTCAGCGATCTCGAAGGCAAGCGCCGCCGACTTTGACTGGGAGAAGATCTTTGAGGGTGCCGATTGGTTCCATTTCACCGGCATCACGCCTGCCCTCGGCGGAGAGCTTCCCGCGATCTGCCTTGAGGCATGCCGTGCCGCAAAGAAGCTTGGCGTGAAGGTCAGCTGCGACCTCAACTTCCGCAAGAAGCTTTGGTCGAGCAAGGAGGCAGAGGCGGTCATGTCGACCCTGATGCCCTACGTCAACGTCTGCATCGCCAACGAGGAGGACGCCAAGGACGTCTTCGGAATCGAGGCAGAGGACACCGACCTCAACGCCGGAAAGGTCAACCACGACGGCTACATCAGCGTTGCCCGTCAGCTGACCGAGCGCTTCGGCTTTGACATGGTTGCCATCACGCTCCGCGAGAGCATTTCGGCATCCGACAACGGCTGGGCGGCAATGCTCTACTCGGACGGCAAGGCGTACTTCTCCCCCACCTACAAGGTACATATCGTTGACCGCGTCGGCGGCGGCGACAGCTTTGGCGGCGGTCTGATCTACTCGCTCCTGTCGGGCTACGACGAGCAGAAGGCGATCAACTTCGCCGTTGCGGCATCCTGCCTCAAGCACACCATCGAGCACGATTTCAACCTCGTTTCGGTTGCCGAGGTCGAGGCACTTGCCGGCGGAAACGCATCGGGCCGCGTTCAGAGATAAAGCATAGCACCGAAAGGAGACGGCTGTGAATTTTAAAAACACCCGAAGGCTCTCGGTAGGCAAACGGCTGACGGCGCTTCTGCTTCTTCTTTGCATGAGCGCCTCGCTTCTCGTCCTTACCTCCTGCGACAACCACGACCACTCCTGGGGGACGGTCGCAACGGTCGATCTTGCCCCGAGCTGTACCGAGGACGGACGGAAATCGATCAAATGCGCGGTCTGCCAAAAGAGCAAGTCGAGCACGACGGTCACCATCCCCGCTCTTGGCCACCTTGACGCCAACGACGATCGCATCTGCGACCGCGAGGGGTGTGGAGAGGAATGCTGGGACGGCTTTGACAGCTATGAATACGACGTCAGCACCCTCACGCCGCTTGGCGGAACGATCCGGGTCGTCGGAAACGGAACCGAGTATGCACTCGGCTCGCGCAAACGCGGTACGCTGATCGATCTTACCGAAATGGGCTACAACGTCGTTACCATCACCGGTCGCGGCAACGTTGGCTTTGATTACACCTTCCTTTCCGCTCTGCCGGTCGACGGCGAGACCCCTGCCTATGCAACGGGATACTACGGCATCACCGAGCGGCGCGATGACAAGAGCGTGTCGGTCGAGATCCCCGAGGATGCAAGCTATCTCTATCTGACCTACGAGAGCGGCGCAACGCCCTACCTTCCCTCCTCGATCGTTTTCACCGCAGAGGATGCTCTGAAGGCGCCCCTTGAGGCTCTGCAGAGCGGCTCGGCGGAAAAATACGATTATCCTCTGCACGCCATCCAAAAGGGCGAAGGAACCGTCCTTGATACCAACGGCGTTTACACCGTTAAAAGCGAGAACGGCAACACGACCTACGTTGCCTTCATCGATATCACGGGCTCTACCTACGACACCGTCAGAGTTGGGCTTTCGCAGGTGTATAAGAATCTGCAATACACGTTTTTGACCAAAGTGCCCGCACTCGGAGAAACGCTGCAATACGCGATGGGCTACAGTGCCGAGAAGATGCCCATGGTCTTTAACGAGGATCATCCCAGAACGAGCGAGACCGAGGGGCTTCTCCGCATCCCCGAGAACGCCGCCTGCCTTGCGCTTCTGTATACGGAGGAAACTCTTTCCGAGCAGATCTACAAGGGTCCCTCGTACGTCGTCTTTGAGGGGCAGAACCACAACAGCACACCGGTCGAGACCGACAAAAAGGTCCTTCTCATCTCGATCGACGGTCTGCGCCCCGACGCACTTCAGAAGTCCCCTTATTTCTCTCAGCTTGCCTCGATGGCGCGCTACTCGATGACCGCCGAGACCATTTATCCCTCGGTCACGCTCCCTGCACACACGAGTATGTTCCACGGTGTTTCACCCACCCTGCACGGCGTTACCGACAACGACTTCACCCCGAAGTCCTCGCTCGGAAGCGGCCTTACCGAGGTTCTCGTGAATGCGGGAAGAAGCTGCGCGATGTTCTACGATTGGAAAACGCTTGAGAAGCTCACCCGCATCCCAAGTCAGGTCAAAATGACCTACAACTCAGGTTCTCGCAAGCCTGCGGGTATGGAGAAATATCAGGAATCCGCAGACCTTTCGACCGCGGCGGCGATCGAGCATATCACAAGTTCCCCAACCGATTTCACCTTCCTCTATTACGGTCTGACCGACGAGATGGGACATACCTACGCCTGGATGTCGGACAAATACACCTGGGCGATCGATTACGTGCTTGCAAACGTTCTCCGAGTGCTTGAGGTTGTCGGTGACGAGTACGTCGTCATTATCACCGCAGATCACGGCGGCGGCGGAGAAAAGCCGAAGGATCACGGCTCGAGCACCGCAGAGGATATGACGATCCCGCTCCTTATCATCGGAGAGGGCTACGAGGCGGGAACGCTTTTCGAGGGGGACCTCTCGATCCTTGACGTTGCGCCCACCGTCGCCGAGCTTCTCGGCGTTTGCCCGAAGTCCTACTGGGAGGGCGATAGCCTGGCGGTCAAGGAAAACTAAAAAAGCTCTTTCACCGAAAGGGGCTGCTTCCTTTCGGCATAACCGAACGAAAAAGAAAGAAAATAGGTGCTGCGCATAGGCGTAGCACCTGTTTTTTTCTTTACGTATCCTGTTTTTTGAGCTTGAAAACCTTACGGTTTTCTCCTTTTTATCGTTTTTCGTTCTATCGCCGTTCTCTCCCTCTCGTCGTATGTAAATACGCCTTCGGGTCGAGAAACGACGATTTCTGCTCGAAATCAAGCGAGCCCCAAAGGGGCTGCATCAAAGCGGAAAAATCAAATCCGCCGTCTCGAGGTCTTGCCGAAAGAGATGCGCCTCGCGACGCGTTCGGCAGGTATCGGTTGTAAAATGGTAAACGCCTGCCGAGAGATCCATGCACGCCGTATAGCGCGTTGAGATCAGACGTCCTCCGAGCCCCCTTGCGCATCCGCACGGCACAGCGACTGCGTCCATCAGAGAAAAGCACCTATCGGGGGTCGCGATCTCTTTTGCGTTCTTTGCAACGTACGCCATTCGCACGAAGCGAGAGGGCGAGGAAAAATCCCCCGGCAGCCCTTCGGCGCCGTTGTCCGAGAGCACCCGAAGCGCGGGATTTTTGATCTGCTCGGCATAGCTTGGCGAGTTGGTGAGCACGCCGTACGTTGCATCAAAAACCGAAAGTCCCATCTCCAGCGGCTCAATGGCAAGCGATTCTTTCCCATCCGAGAGAAGCCAATGCAGGGGCGTTGTCGAAAGCGCCCCTGAAACGGAATCGTCTGTAATCACAACAGATGAGAGCAGCTCCCTTGCCTCCCCGATGCTTCGGCATCTGCCGAGCAACCATGGGATCAGCTCGAACGAGGCAACGCAAGTCCTGCCGGGCTCTGCCCTTTGGTAAACGGCCTCGCCCGCGAAGCGAAGCGCCGCCATCGCAAGACCGCATTCGTTCATCGCATCGTAGTAGAGCGGCAAGCCCCCGTGAAGATGTGCCATGCCAAGCATGGACAGACTCTCGCGCCGCTCTCCCCCGTACAGAAAGCGCCATCGGAAAAGCCTTGGGGCGAGCACGGCAGTCTCGCCGTACGGCTCCTCGATATCAAGCGTTCTGCAGAACCATCGTTTTCCGCGGTCAAGCGCAAGTGCAGTACACATAAATCCCCCTCGCCTTTCGTTTTCCATATCCTTGCCCGATGCCGCCGCATTCATGCGCGGCATTTTTTCTTTTTTCCGAATGAAGCGAAGGCTCGGGCGGCATGCTAAGGGTATCAAAGAAAAAGGAAGGATCAAACGATGATAGAACCCGATACGATAAAGCTGCTGCGTGAATGCGATGCGGGCGTGAAGATGGGGATCGCCTCGATCACCGACGTCGTCGGTCACGTCACCTCCGAGGAGCTTCGCCGTCTGCTCACCGACTCGCGCACCGATCACGAGACGATCGAGAGCGAGCTTCGCTCTCTGCTCGACCGCTACGGCGACGACGGCAAGGCCCCGAGCGCGATCGCCAAGGGGATGTCGCATATGAAGACCGAGATGAAGCTGGCAATGGATGAATCCGACAGCACGGTCGCATCCCTTATGACCGACGGCTGTGACATGGGCGTCAAATCCCTCTCCCGCTATCTGAACCAGTACAAGGCGGCAGAGGAGGATGCAAAGGATATTGCAAAGCGCCTGATCTCGATCGAGGATCGGCTTGGCAGTGATCTGCGCGCTTTTCTATAAAGCACTCCGCAAACGAAAGGGACTGAGTCATTAAGAACTCGGGCGTTATCATCATTTTTGAAATTGAACGAAGCTAAAACGCCGAATTCTTAGTGCGAAGTCCCTTTTTGGGGGGCTCGCTTGATTTCGAGCAGAAATCGTCGGCTGACGAGCGAGAGGCGTACATGCGTACGCCGAGTGAGGAAACGGCGATAGAACGAAAAACGATAAAAAGGAGAAAACCGTAAGGTTTTCCACCTTAAAAAACAGCATACGCAAAGAAAAAGACAGGTGCTACGCCTACGCGAAGCACCTATCTTCTTTGTTTTTCGTTCGGTTATGCCGAAAGGAAGCAGCCCCTACTCTGCGGGTTTCTGTTCCCGATCTGCGCGGCCAAGTCCGACCGCGGCATCGACCGGAAGCGAAAAGGCGATTCCCTGCGCCGGGCTGTCCTGCCCGACCGCGCCGTAGAGCGCGTGCAGGATCGCATCGCGATGCTCGGTCTCGACAAGGATCAGAACCATCTCCTTTTCGGGCTCGACCGTGATCCGGAAAAGGCGCTCCGCCTCCTTGCTCGCGGTACCGCGGGCATGGGCAACGGTTCCCCCGCGCGCACCGAATTTTCTTGCGGCATCCATTGCCGTATCGCTATAGCCTGCATTGAGAATGCAGATGATCAGCTCGTGCCCGTAGGTCATGTCCTGTCTCCCTTCGTTTCAAGATATTTACGGTTGTTGCAAAGGAACTGATAGACCGCAACGCCGATCGTTGCCGCCATCGGAACCGTAAAGGCAACGCCCTTTCCGTTCTTCAGGGCGTCGAATTTCTCCTCGAGCGCCGAGAGCACGTCGCCCGCGCGATCCTCTCGCACAACGCCGAAGAGGATCGCCTTTTCGGTCTCGGCAAGACCGAGGAGGCGAAGCATCTGCGCATCCGCCGTTCCCTTGGCGGCAAGCGCAAGCTCCAGGTTGATCTCAAAGCCCTGCAAAAAGTCAACGTAAAATTCTGCCTTCGCGCGGTTGACGATCAGGCAAAGAAGCTTAAGCCTCTGCGGTGCGGTCGGCGAGGGCCTGTTTTTCGGTTTCCGTTCTGCCATATTCACCCCTCCTTACAGAAAGCTGATGATCTGCTCATCCTCGGCGTCAAGGATGCGGCGCATCGTGATCCTGTCGCGCACCGCCTTGGTCATCACCGCCTTAAAGCCGAGCAGCTGAATACTGATCAAGGGGGTCATGGCAACCATGGCAACGATGCCAAAGCCAAGCGAAAGAACGCTCCCCGAGCCGTGAAGCGCACAGCAGACGCCGACCGAGAACGGCAAAATGAAGCTCGAGGTCAGAGGACCGCTTGCAACACCGCCCGAGTCGAAGGCGATCGCGGTATAGATGCCCGGCACGAAAAAGGAAAGCCCAAGCGAGAGGAAATAGCCGGGAATGAGATAGTACAGGATACTGAAATCAAAGAGAATGCGGAGCATCGACAGGCAAAGCGCGACTCCGACGCCGACCGACAGCGCGATCATCATGGATCTCTTGCTGACCATACGGTC
Organism: Clostridia bacterium; assembly: GCA_017556685.1. GTDB lineage: Bacteria > Bacillota > Clostridia > Oscillospirales > CAG-272 > UBA1740. The sequence goes on from JAFYMH010000018.1 coordinate 9,908, forward strand.
GGTAACCTCCTCGACCTGACGGTTGAGGACGTGGATCGCAGGCTCGGCGAGCACGACCACCATGCCGAGAAAGAGCGCAAACAAGGGAAGCGCCGTCGGGCTTGCCTCGGCGATCTCAAGACCGAGGCGGTATCCGACCGGCATAAATCCGACCGTTACCGAGGCAAGGAAGGCAACGAGCCCAACGAAGGTATAAAGGATGCCGACGCCGATCTGAAGAAGCCTCTGCTTCGGCAGGCGGAGCACCGCAAGCTCAAGCACGGCGAAGAACAAAACGATCAGCCCTAGCGCAAGCCCGACCTCCTTTGCAGTATCAAAAAGGGTATGCAAAAGATTCATCCCGAGCCCGTCGGCGATCGAGTAGGCGGGATCCTCGTAGCCAAGGCTTCCCTTTGCCGAGGTGGCAAGCAAAAGCACGGCAAGGATCGGCCCGACCGAGCAGAGGGCGATCACGCCGAAGCTGTTTTCTCCAACGTTGCGTCCGCCGATATTCGAGGCGATACCGACGCCGAGTGCCATGATGAACGGCACCGTGATCGGTCCCGTCGTCACACCGCCTGAGTCGAAGGCGAGCGACAGAAGGTCGCCGTTTCCCGAGACGAGCACGAGCGCAACGAAGGCAAAGAGAACGAAGTAAAAGAACATCAGCATCGACGAAAGATGCACTTTAAAGAGCATCTTCAGGATCGAAAGCACAAGGAAGACGCCGACCCCGACCCCGACGGTCACGATCAGAAGCGTTCCGCTCATGACGGCGCCGACCTGCTCGGCAAGCACCGAGAGATCGGGCTCGGCAACCGTGATCAAAACCCCCATCAGGGCGGAGACCGAAAGCAGGAGCTTGATGCTCCCCGATCGGGTCAGACCCGCGCCGACAAGCTCGCCCATCGGCGTCATGGCAAGATCCGCGCCGAGGTTAAAAAGCCCGATCCCAAGCACGAGGGCAACGGCGCTGAGAAGGAACACGCCAAGCTCAAGGGAGGTAAGAGAAACGAAGGGCGTCAGATAGATGAGAAAAACGATCCCGACGACCGGCAGAACCGACACGAGCGATTCCTTTAGCTTTTTCAGCAGAATCCCGTACAATCTATACCTCCGTTTCGCCCGCTTGGCGAGCCTTTCGTTTCTTATCTTATCCGAACGCTACGTCCAGAATCATCATCAGGGAAAAGCCGAGCGAGAGCCCGAGCACACCAAAGAGATACCCATGTCCTGCCTGCGAGGCGGGGATCAGCTCCCTTGCCGCAACGTAAAGCATCGCACCCGCCGCAAAGGCAAGCAGATACGGGAGCAGGGGGTAAAGATACGCCGTGAATAAAAGCATCGCGGCGCCTCCGAGCGGCTCGACCGCGCCCGACAAAACGCCCGCTCCAAACGACCGAGGGCGACCCCTTCCCGCCCCGGCCATCGGCATCGATATGACCGCCCCCTCGGGGAGGTTTTGCAGGGCGATCCCAAGCGAAAGGGTCAGAGCCGAGGCGATAGATACGCCATCCGCCCCCTCAAGGAGCGCGGCGTACGCAACGCCGACCGCCATCCCCTCGGGGAGATTATGCAGCGTGACCGAAAAAAAGAGCATCCGTCCCGTCTCACCCTCGGGAACGAGAAGATCGAACGCGGACAAAAATGCCATGCCGAAAAGCAGTCCCACCGTTGCGGGGAGCCAGGGGATCCCGCCCACTCGCTCGGTCATTTCGATCGCGGGAATGAGAAGCGACCAGACCGACGCCGCGATCATAACGCCCGAGGCAAAGCCGAGCAGAAGCTTTAGGGGCGCCTCGCGGCGCTTTGCTTGAAAAAGGAAAACGCTCGCCGCTCCAAGCGAGGTTCCGAGGAAGGGGATAAAAAGTCCAAAAAAAGCCAAAAGGGGAAGGGGCATCGCTTTATCTGCTTTCCTCCCCAAGGGAAAGAAGATGCTCCTGGATCCTCAAAAAGGTCTCGTCACTGATATCGTGCTCGATCTTGCAGGCGTCGGCAGAGGCAAGCTCGTCGGGCACGCCGATGCGCCGAAAGAATTCGGTCAGGGTGCGATGCCGCTCGTACACCTTCTGCGCACGCGCCTCCCCCTCGGGGGTCAGCGTGATATAGCCGTCGCTGTCGACGAGGATCATTTTTCCCTCGCGAAGATTGGCAAGCGCACGGCTGACGCTCGGCTTCGAATAGCCGGTCAGCTTCACAACGTCGATCGCGCGCACACCCCCGAGCCTCTGGCGAAGCACAAGGATGTCCTCAAGATACATCTCGCCCGATTCTTGAATCTTACTCACAAAAAAGCTCCTTTTCCCTCTCCCGAGCGATGCTCGGAAGGATTTTTGGGGGCGGCAGCCGATGCAAGGCCCCTTTTCAGGCTATGCCGTAAAACGAGGATCGGTTCGGCAGAAGGGAATTTTTCCTCCGCGCGTACTGTACTCCTCCATTATATCATACATTTATCAAAAAAACAACCGCCGACCGAAAGGATTTTTCATCTCGGGCTCTTTGTCAAAATCCTTCGTTTTTTGAAAAAAGCACTTGACAAAACCCGCCTCCGCGAATATAATACTAATGGTTAGCCAATGCTAACCGTATTTACTGCCCGTCGGTTAGCCAAGGCTAACTGATATAGACTGCTTGAGGATGGATACTGTGAGAACGTTAAAAGAGCTGAAGGTTGGAAAGAAGGCGCGCGTTGTCAAGCTTCACGGCGAGGGTGCCGTCAGACGGCGCCTGATGGATATGGGTCTGACGCGAGGAACCGAGGTAACGGTCCGCCGCGTGGCACCCTTCGGCGACCCGATCGAGTTGACCCTGCGAGGCTATGAGCTTTCGCTTCGCCGCGCAGACGCCGAGATGGTCGAGATCGAATAAGAAGGAGCTCCTCAAATGGAAAAGAAGCAGATCCGAATCGCCCTTGCCGGAAACCCGAACTCCGGAAAAACGACCCTTTTCAACGCCCTGACCGGCTCAAGTCAGTACGTCGGGAACTGGCCGGGCGTAACGGTTGAAAAAAAGGAGGGGCGGCTCCGCCGTCACCCGGACGTCGTCGTCACCGATCTGCCCGGTATCTACTCTCTGTCCCCCTACACGCCCGAGGAGATCGTCGCAAGACGCTATCTCGTCGGGGAGCGCCCCGATGCGATCCTGAACATCGTGGACGGTACCAATCTTGAAAGAAACCTCTATCTGACGACCCAGCTGACCGAGCTCGGGATCCCCGTCGTCATCGTCATCAACATGATGGACGTCGTGCGCAAGCGCCGCGACGAGATCGACACCCTTAGGCTCTCCCGTGCGCTCGGTTGCCCGATCTTTGAGGCGTCGGCGCTCAAAAACGACGGCGTTTTCGAGGCGGCAGAGGCGGCGATCGAGGCGGCAAGGGGGGGCGCATCGCTTCCCTGCCACAACTTCCGAGGGGTCGTTGAGCACGCACTGGCACATATCGAGGAGGCCGCCGTACATCACCTGCCGCTTGAAAGACAGCGCTGGTACGCCATCAAGCTCTTTGAGCGCGACGAGCGGGTCTTGGGGGAGCTTGCCCTTTCCCCCGAGGTGCTTTCGCATCTTGAAGGGGATATCCGCTGTGCCGAGCGCGAATGTGATGACGACTCCGAGAGCATCATCACCAACGAGCGCTACGACTACATCGCCTCGGTTCTAAAGGACTGCTACAAAAAGCGGAGCACGATCGAAAGAACGGTCTCGGACAAGATCGATCGCATCGTCACGAACCGCTTTGCCGCCATTCCGATTTTTGCGGCGATCATGTTCCTCGTTTACTACGTTTCGGTATCAACCCTCGGAACGATGGCAACCGACTGGACAAATGACGTTCTCTTCGGGAAATGGATCCTGCCGAGCCTCTCGACGGCTCTTGACGCGATCGGATGCTGGCCGTGGCTGCGCTCGCTTATCGTCGACGGCATCGTCGGCGGCGTCGGCGCGGTGCTCGGCTTCGTGCCGCAGATGCTCATTCTCTTTGCCATGCTCGGCTTCCTTGAGGCGTCGGGCTATATGTCGCGCGTTGCCTTCGTGCTCGACCGCGTGTTCCGCCGCCTCGGACTGTCGGGAAAATCCTTTATCCCGATGCTCGTCGGCGTCGGCTGCAGCGTTCCGGGGATCATGGCAAGCCGCACCATTGAAAGCGAGCGCGACCGCCGCATGACGGTCATGACGACGAGCTTTATCCCCTGCGGAGCAAAGCTTCCTCTGATTGGTCTTGTCGCAGGCGTTGCCTTCGGGGGAGAGTCGGCGCTCGTTTCGACCGCCGCATACCTGATCGGCGTTGCCGCCGTTCTTTTCAGTGGCCTGATCCTGAAAAAGACAAAACGCTTTGAGGGGGATCCCGCGCCCTTTATCATGGAGCTTCCCTCCTATCATCTTCCGACGGCAAAGAACCTCCTTCTGACGACCTGGGAGAGGGGATGGTCGTTTATCAAAAAGGCGGGAACCGTCATTCTGCTTTCCACTGTCGTGCTCTGGTTCCTGCAAAGCTTCGGCTTTGAGGGAGGCTTCGGATGGGTGGACGATGCAAGCCACTCGCTCCTTGCCTTGATCGGCAGACCCCTTGCCCTTCTCTTCATCCCGCTCGGCTTCGGCTTCTGGCAGGCGGCGGTCGCCTCTCTCACGGGACTGCTCGCCAAGGAAAACGTCGTTGCCACCTTCGGCGTTCTTTACGGAGCCGCCGAGGTCGCCGAAAACGGCGCCGAGATCTGGGGGGCGCTCGCCGGGGATTTCGGAAGCTCGGCAGCGGCTCTCTCCTTCCTCGTCTTCAACCTGCTCTGCGCGCCCTGCTTTGCGGCGATGGGTGCGATCCGCCGCGAGATGAACAGCGCCTCCTGGACCGCCTTTGCGATCGGCTATCAGTGCCTGCTTGCCTATGCGACGTCGCTCGTCGTCTATCAGCTCGGCACGCTTATGACCTCGGGCTTTGCTCTCGTTCACCTCCCCGCTCTGATCGGCGCCGTCGCCGTCCTTGGCGTTGCCGTCTGGCTCCTCGTTCGCCGTCCCGAGCACAAGAAGGGGTGATCAAATGGCGTTCTTGATCGAAAATCTCGGAAGCATTCTTCTCTGCCTCGCCCTTGCCGCGATCCTTTCGCTCGTTCTCGTTCGGCTCATTCGGTGCCGCCGTTCGGGTGGATCCGGATGCGGTTGCGGATGCTCGGGCTGTGCCATGCGCGACAGCTGTCATGAGAAGAAGAAAAAATAATCCCCCGAAAGGAAAGCTCCCGTTATCGGGAGCTTTCCTTTCTATCCCCTTGACATTTCGGGGCCTTTCGCATATAATAAGAAAATCATAGTTAAAGGAGACTGTCATGCCGCATCTTTTGGGCGCACCCCTTTCGATTTCGTTTTCCGATCTTTCAAGCTATCTGGCAGAGCTGAATCTCGTCACGATCCTGCTCCGCCTGTTTCTTGCCACCGTCTGTGCGGGCGTGCTCGGCATCGAGCGGCAAAGGAAAAGCCGCCCCGCGGGTCTTCGAACCCATATCATCGTCTGCCTTGGCTCGGCGCTGGTCATGATGATCAGTCAATTCCTTTCGGATCAGGGGGTGACGACCGACGCCGCGCGTCTTGGCGCGCAGGTCATCTCGGGCATCGGCTTTCTCGGCGCGGGAACCATCATTCTGACCGGCAGGCACGGCAAGCCCCACGTCACGGGACTGACGACGGCGGCGTCGCTTTGGACCAGCGCCTGCATGGGTCTTGCCATCGGATGCGGCTTCTATGCGGGAGCGCTCGCAACCTGCCTGTTCGTTCTCTTCGCCGCAACGACCCTTAACCGCATCGACAAGCATTTTTACGCAAAAACTCCCGTGATCGATCTTCAGCTTGAGATCAAGGAGGCGGCAGACCTTGCGGCGATCTGTGCGCATCTTGAGGGATGCGGCGCCGAGATCAAGGATCTTCAGCTTCAAAAGCGAAGCGAGTACGGCGAGGTGCACGTCTATGCGGCGATTGAATTGCGCCTGCAAAGTGCCAAAGAAAAGCCCGCTTTGATCGTCGGTCTCTCGGCTCTGCCCGAAATCGTCGGCATCGAGGAAATCTGAGCAACGAAGAAAGCCGTCGCAAATGCAAGATACGCATTTGCGGCGGCTTTTTTAGTGCTGTTTTTTTAGGCCTCCTCAAGGAAGCCCCGGGGAAGCTTATCTGCCAAAGCGCTCAAGGAGAAGATCGATCGCCTCAAGATAGCCGGAAAATCCATGCCCCGAGATCGTCGAAACGCAAGCCGAGCGCACGTAGGAGATCTGTCGGAACTCCTCCCTTGCCGAAACGTCCGAGATATGCACCTCGACCGTCGGGATCCCGATCGCCTTGACGGCGTCGGCGATGGCAATGCTCGTGTGGGTATAGGCGGCAGGGTTAAAAACGATGCCGTCGTACTCCCCGATCGCGCCGTGCAGGGCGTCGATCAAAGCCCCCTCGTGGTTGCTCTGAAAGACCGAATGGGATATGCCGAGCGCCTCGCAATGCCGCGCGATCCTCTCGCACAGATCTGCATAGCTCTCGGTTCCGTAGATCCCCGGCTCGCGCATACCGAGCAGGTTAAGGTTTGGTCCGTTTAATATCAGGATGCGCATAGAAATCCTCCAAAATCGCCTCGGCACAGTCAAGCGGCGTGCCGTTGTTTTCGATTGTCAAGTCGGAAAAGGAAAGATATTGCCCAAGCCGTGCGCGGTACATCCTTCGAAGATCGGCACCAACCGAAAGCGGTCGGTCCTCCCGCGAGAGCCGCTCCAGCTCCCGCAAAAGGAAATAGACCTTTCCGTTCTGCACGAGCGGATAGCGGTTTCCCCCGTCAAGCACGGCACCCCCGCCGGTTGCGATGATCACCCCGGGCTCCCGTCCCGCCAGAGCGACTGCCTCGCTCTCAAGCCGACGGAATGACACCTCGCCCTCTTCTCTGATGATCTCGGCAGGGGGTTTCCCCGCCATTTCCCAAACGATGGCGTCGGTATCCAAAAGGCGCCGACCCGTCCTCTCGGCAAGGAGCTCGGCTATCGTCGTTTTTCCCGAGCCCGGCATCCCGACGAGAACGATGCTCTGCCGATCGCGCAAAAGACCGCCGAAAATCCCCTCGATCGTCTCTTCCGAAACGGGGGTACCGGTAAAGATCGAGGCGGAAACCGCCGCCTGCGCCACCAGCATGGCAAGACCTCCCGAGGCGGGAATCCGCCTTCGCTCGGCAGAGTCGACAAGTCGGGTGCGAAGGGGGTTATAGATCACGTCAAGCACGCCCTTAAGACGGGGAAAGCGCGACAGATCGACCAGACTCTCGCCGTTACTTGGGTACATCCCGACGGGGGTTGCGTTGACGATCACCTCGCTGTCGTAGTGCCGCGAAAGTGTCTCGTAGCTGCTTTCGCCTCTGCGCGACAAAACGACGATCTCGCGTGCGCCCGCATCGCGAGCGACCGTCTGCACGGTGAGCGAGGTTCCGCCGCTGCCGAGGATCAGAACCTTGCGCCCCGAAAAGGAGACCCCCGCACGGTGCGCCATCCAAAGGAAGCCCGCGTAATCGGTGTTATGCCCGATGAGCTTTCCCCCTCGGTTTTCCACCGTGTTGACGCTTCCGATCCGACGCGCCGTCTCGTCGAGCCCGTCAAGATACGGAATGACCGCCGTTTTGTAGGGGATGGTGACGTTCAGCCCCTCAAAGGCGCGCGACGAAAGGAAGTCCCCAAGCTTTGACGGGGCAACCTCCTTAAGCTCGTAACCGTAACGCCCGATCAGGCGGTGGATCTCGGGCGAGCAGCTATGCCGAAGGCTCTCTCCAATCAGATAATACATCGGCGCACCTCAAAGCTCGGCATAGCAGCCGAGATACTCAACGTCCCCGATCGACGCCTCAAGATCGTCAAGGACCGACGCCGCCGCCTCACGGCTCGGCGCCTCGAAATCGAGATAGAAGCGCACCTCAAAATCGCTTCCGACGATGGGTCGGGATTCGATCTTCAGAAGATTGCATCCGCCGATCGCAAGCTTTGAGATGACGGCGTAAAGCGATCCCGGCGTATGCACAAGCGTCAGGATCAGAGAGATCCTTGAAGCGCCCCCATAGATCGCGCCGTCCTTGGCGATACAGATAAAGCGCGTGAAGTTTCCGTCGCTGTTCTGAATCTGCGCCGAGATCCCGGAAAGCCCGTAAAGCGAGGCGCAGGCGGCAGAGGCGATGACCGCAACGTCGCGGCGCCCCTGCACGGCAAGCTCGCTTGCGGCAAGCGCGGTATTTTCTGCACAAACGACTCGGATCTCGGGATGTGCCTCGAGAAAGCGGCTGCACTGACCGAGCGCCTGGGGATGCGAGCGAACCTCGCGGATCTCCCCAAGCCCCACCCCGGGGAGCGCAAGAAGCGCATGGTCGATCTTCAGCTTCAGAGAGCGGACGATCGAGATCCGATGCGACTGCATGAGATCGAGCACCGCGCCGACCGAGCCGTGCGTGCTGTTTTCGATCGGAAGCACGCCGTAGTCGCAAAGCCCGCTCTCGACCGCAGAGAAAACGCCCTCAAAGCTCTTGAAATAGACGATATGCTGCTCTCCGAACAGGCGGTCGCAGGCGATCTGCGAATACGCGCCCTCGCTCCCCTGGCAGGCGACCCGTCCGCCTCTCGGAAACTCTGAGGCGGCCCTTTCCTGCGACTCGAGGTACTTTCTTGAAAGAGCGCCCTTCGGCGCGACAAGGCGCGACTGATAGGCGCGGCTGATCTCCATCATCGAGGCAAAGAAGCTCCGCGCGTAGGCGCTAAACTCGCTCGGCGCGCGCTCGGAGATCTCGGCTAAGATCTCTCGCTCGCGTCGGGGGTCAAGCACGGGAAGACCGTTTTCTTTTTTATAGGCGGCGATCTCCCCCGCCAGGCGCATCCTCTCGCAGAAGAGCTCGCTCATTTCCCGATTGATGCGATCAATGCCCTCTCGACATTCCTCAAGCCTCATTTGCCGTCCTCCTCGGTTTCCAAAATTGCCTCGAGCAAAACGATCGAGGCGATCGCCTCGACGCAGGGGACCGCGCGAAGGGCGATGCAGGGATCGTGCCTGCCGCCGACCTTGACCGTCGTTTCCTTTTTATCGGAAAGAGAGACCGTTCTCTGCTCGCGCGCGATAGACGCCGTCGGCTTCATGGCAACGCGGAACAGGATCGGCATTCCGTTTGAGATCCCACCGACGATGCCGCCCGCATGATTGGTCTCGGTTGCAATCTCGCCGTCTCGGATGCAATAGGGATCGTTGTGCTCCGAGCCGCGCATGGCACAGGCGGAAAAGCCCTCTCCAAACTCGATGCCGCGAACACCGCCGAGCACGAAGATCGCCCCTGCAAGCAGGTTTTCAAGCCCCCGTCCGAGCGGAGAGCCGATCCCTGCGGGAAGCCCGATCGCGCCGCATTCGATGATCCCGCCGACCGAATCTCCCGACTCGGCGGCAGAGCGGATCTCGCGCCGCATCTCCTCGCCCTTTCGGTCGTCAAGGGTCGGAAAGTCCTTTTTCCCGGGGGAAAGCAGCTCGTCCTTCGTCAGGAAAACGGGGGAAAATCTGCCTTCGGAGACACCCCCGACCGCCTCAAGATGCGCACCGACCGAGATCCCGCGAAGCGAAAGCGCCTGCCTTGCAAGCTCACCGATCGCAACGAGGGGCGCGGTCAGACGCGCCGAGAAATGTCCTCCGCCCCGAAGATCGATCCCGCTTCCGTAGCGCATCTGCGCCGTATAATCGGCGTGCGAGGGACGGGGGGTATCGCAAAAGCCGTAATCCCCCGATCGCATATTTTGATTTAAGATCCGCACCGTGATCGGCTCGCCCGTGGTGACGCCGTCCGAGATGCCCGACAGAAAGAGCGGCTCGTCGCTCTCGCGGCGAGGGGTTGCAAGCGCGCCTCCGCCCCGACGGCGGTCCATTGTGCGCGAAAGCGCGTCAAAATCCACCGAAATCCCCCGAGGGAAGCCGACAAGGGTTGCCTCAACGTACTCACCGTGCGACTCGCCGACAAGCGAAACCGAAAGGCGCTCTCCAAATTCAGATCTCATAGGACTCTCCCTTCAGGCTTGCAAAATCGTCAAAAAAGGCGGGATAGGATTTGGATACGGCATCGGCTCCGCAGATGATCACATCGCCCCCACAAAGCGAGCGCGCGACCGCCCCTGCCATGACGATCCGATGATCTCCCGCGCCGTCGATCACGCCGCCCGAAAGCCGTCTTCCGCCGAGAACCGTCATGCCATCCTCGGTTGCAAAGGCGCTTGCGCCAAGGGCTCTGAGCATCGCCTCGGTCGAGGCGATGCGGTCGCTCTCCTTATAGCGGAGACGGGCGCCTCCAAAGAGATGGCTTTCGCCCTCACACGCCGCCGCAAGCACGCAAAGGATCGGAAAAAGGTCGGGGCATCCCGATACGTCAAAATCAAAGGCGGACAGTCTCTCGGGGGCAGTGACCCTGACCGTTCGGTTTTCAAGGCGGGGCGCTACGCCTGCAAGCCGAAGCGCGTCGAGCACGGCACGGTCTGCCTGCAGGCTCTCTTCGGACAGCCCCGAAACCGAGACGTCTCCCCCGATCGCGCCCGAAACAAGGTGAAAGGCGGCGTTCGACCAATCCCCCTCGACGGTGTAGCATCCGGGCGAGCGGTAGGCCGAGCCGGGAACAAGGCGGTACTCCCTTTCTCCCACGTCAAAGGTAACGCCGAATGCCGAGAGCACCGAGCGCGTTACGTCAACGTACGCGGCACTCTCAAGAGGGGTCGTTAGGGCAAGCGACGCCTCTCCTTTAAGGAGGGGCATGGCAAGCAAAAGCCCCGTCACGAACTGCGAGCTGATATTCCCGGAAAGCTCAAAGCGCCCTGCGCGAAGCCCCGCCCCAACGCGAAGCGGAAGCTCCGAGCCGACGATCTTGGCGCCGTGCTCCTCGAGCTGAAGGGCGAGGGGCGCGATCGGTCTTTTCCCGAGCCGTCCTCTGCCAAGGAAGGTTGCATCGACCCCCATTGCCGCCGCAACCGGAAGCAGAAAGCGCAAGGTCGAGCCGCTCTCCCCGACGTCAAGCGTTGCCCTTTCGGGCTTTTGTGCATACCGTACGGTACAGCCCCCCGGGGTCATTTGAATCTCTGTGCCAAGCGCCGAAAGGGAGGATACGGTTGCCAGGATATCCTCCGAAAGGCCGCGAAAGAGGATCTCGGTCTGCCCCTCGCAAAGAGAGGCCGCAATCAGGGCTCGGTGCAGCTCGCTTTTCGAGGCGATGGCACCGACCTCTCCGCACTTGGCGGAGGAAACGATGCGGCGCGTAAGGGACATACGGCTCTCCTTTCGTATCTCTTAAAAATCGGGGTCAGATCTGAAAATATTTTGACAGATCCGACATCGGAACGCGCTCGGCGCAACATTCGCCAAGGCGCTTTGGCAAAATGAGCGTGATCTCGTCGCCCGCGCGCTTTTTATCGCTCCGCATGGCAGAGATAAGCTCCTCGGTGGTTGCAATAACGGCATTCGGAAGCCCTCTGTAGGTGATGCACCCGATGAGATCGTCAAGGAAGTTCTCCCGACAGTAGCCCATGCGAAGCGCACCGCGCGTGGCAACGATCATGCCAACGGCAACCGCCTGCCCGTGCGTAAACTCATGCTCGGTCAGCTTCTCGATCGCATGCCCGACGGTATGCCCGAAGTTGAGCAGGGCTCTGACCCCCTCGTCGCGCTCGTCGGCCGAAACGACGTCGCCCTTGATGGTAAGTGCGCGGCGGATGACCTCCTCAATATCGTGGTCGGCATAAAGCATCTCAAACAGCCCTCGGTCAAAGGCAACGCCGTACTTGATCGCCTCCGCCATGCCGTCGGCGTACTGCTCCTCGGTAAGGGTCGCAAACACGCTTGGGTCGCAGAGCGCGAGCGACGGTTGCCAGAAGGCGCCGATCTGATTCTTATAGCCCATGAGATTTACGCCGGTCTTTCCGCCGACAGACGAGTCGAGAGCGGCAAGCAGCGTTGTCGGGATCTGCACGAAGCGTATGCCCCGAAGATAGGTCGCGGCGGCAAAGCCCGCAACGTCCCCCGTGATCCCGCCTCCGAGCGCAACGATAAGATCAGAGCGCGTGATCTCCCCCTCGAGCATGGCTCTCTGCAGGCAAGCGACCGTCTCGAGGGTCTTGTTTTCCTCTCCCCCCGGGAAGGTCAGACGAAGCACGCGGTGCCCCGCCGAGCGTAGCGAATGCTCCACGCGCTCGCCGTAAAGTCGGTCAACCGTTTCGTCCGAAATCAGAGCGATCCGAAGGACTCCGAGCCCCCGCCCGATCAGAGCACCGACCGAGTCGAGAAGCCCTCGCTCGATCAGAACGTCATAGGGTGCCTTGGTATGGATATGCACGTGCTTCATTTCGGTCCTCCGCCGCTCGTTTTTTCTACATTATATTATACGTATTATACCCTGATTTTCGGGGGATGTCAACCGCCGTATTCCCTCTTTCGCTGTGCGCCCTTTGCAAGAAGGGCGCACAGACCCGACTCGTCCCCCATTGCGACGACCTGACGGATCTCGGAAAGGCTCCCGATCAGGCGGTCAAGCTCGGGGAGCAGATGCTCTCGGTTTGACACGAGGATCTCGCTCCACATCTCGGCGTTGATCTCGGCAACCCTCGTCATATCGCGGAAGGATCCCGCCGAAAAGCCCCTTTGCACCTCTGCCATCGGCGAGGAGATATAGGCGTTTGAGATGACGTGGGCAAGCTGAGAGGTATAGGAAATGATGCGATCGTGCTCAGCAGGGGACGAGAAAACGACCCGAGAGAAGCCGAGCGACAGGAAAAATGCCTTCAGGCTCGACAAAACGTCGACCGAGGCGTCGCCGTCAGGGGTTAGGATCATCGAGGCACCGATGAAAAGATCGTCGCGCGACGCCTCGATTCCCGAGATCTCGCGCCCCGCCATCGGATGCCCTCCGACGAAGCGAAAGCCGTGCGCCCTTGAAAGCTCAGCCCCCACGCGGCAGATCTCGCTCTTGATGCCCGCAAGATCAACGACGACGGTATGCCGGGAGATCTCCCCCGCGTGCTCCTTTAGCCACGCGATCGCGGCGCGCGGATAGAGCGCAAGGAGAAGAAGATCGACCTCGCGGATCGAGTCTCTATCAACAAGCCCATCGTAAAGACCGAGCAGATGCGCGCGGTCAAGCGTTTCTTCCGAACGCTCCGAAACGAGAATTCGGTCGCTCGGGCGGTCGGCTCGAATGGATTTTGCAAACGAGCCGCCGATCAGCCCAAGGCCAACGATTCCAACCGTCATAGCAAAGCACTCCTCACCGCATTCACGCGCTTCATCAGATCCGAGAAGGCGTCGGGGGGCAGCGACTGCGGTCCGTCGCAAAGAGCGGCCGAGGGATCGTTATGCACCTCGATCATCAGTCCGTTTGCCCCTGCCGCAACAGCGGCAAGCGCCATGGGAGCCACAAATCGCGCGTATCCCGTCGCATGAGAGGGATCGACGATGATCGGCAGATGGGTCATCTGACGGAGCGCGGGGATCGCCGAGAGATCAAGGGTGTTGCGCGTTGCCGTCTCGAAGGTGCGGATGCCGCGCTCGCAGAGGATGACCTGTTCGTTTCCTCCCGCCATGATATACTCGGCGCTCATCACGAACTCCTGCAGGGTGCTTGAGAGGCCGCGCTTGAGCAGGATCGGCTTGCGAAGCGCCCCAACCTCCTTAAGCAGCTCGAAGTTCTGCATATTCCGCGCGCCGATCTGAATGACGTCGACCTCCTCGAAAAGCGGGATCTGCGACGGATCCATCAGCTCGGTCACGATCGGAAGCCCGGTTCTGCGCTTTGCCTCAAGGAGCATACGGATGCCCTCGGCGCGAAGGCCCTGGAAGGCATAGGGCGAGGTTCTCGGCTTGAAGGCGCCGCCGCGCAGAAGACCTGCGCCCGCTCCCTTAACCGCCTCTGCCACCGCCGAAAGCTGCGCCTCGGACTCGACCGAGCAGGGGCCTGCGATCACGGCGAAGGAGTCGCCGCCGATCTCGACGTCACCGATCCGAACGACCGTATCCTTCGGATGGAACTTTCGGTTCGCCTTCTTGTAGGGCTCCTGCACGCGCTTGACGTCCTCGACGATCTCAAGCGCTCTCAGAAGGTCGATGTCGATATGCGAGGTGTCGCCGATCAGCCCGAGGATCGTTCTGTGCGCTCCCTCGGTTGCCTGCACCGAAACGCCCTGCTTACCGAGCCACTCTACCAAAAGATCGATCTGCTCCCTTTTCTCCTGGTCCTTCAAAATAACGATCATACCCTATCTCCTTTATGATTTTTAAGCCTCGCGAAAAAAGAAAAATCCCACAGCGTTTGCTGCGGGAGTCGGCAAGTCTACCACTATATCTGCCGTCCTGTCAACACAACGCCGAAAAGGCTCTGCCCGTAAAATAATAGGCAAAGCCGAAGCTATAATAAAACTTCGCGTTGTTTGTCGGAGTCGTCATTTCGTTTTTTCCTCTCGGAGGCTCGGTTTGGTTTGAAGAAACTATAGCACTCCCGACGCGCTTTGTAAAGTAGTTTTTTCGAAAGTTCACAAAAAGTTCATATATTTCGGAACAGCCGTTCCCCTGCTTTACAAAAACGCTTCGATATGTTATAATAAGGCAGAAAATCTAACTTCCGCGAGATGCGTCTCCGCGGAGATTCGGAGGACAGGATGCTCTCGAAAATCTATTCCGCAGGGCTTGTTGGGATCGACGGCTTTGAGGTCACGGTCGAATGCAGCGGCTGGGACCGCATCCCCGCCTTTGAGCTCGTCGGGCTTCCCGACGCGGCGGTCAAGGAGGCAAAGGAGCGCGTGCGCGCCGCCTGCGAAAATACTGGGATCTTCTTCCCGTCGATGGAGCTTTGCGTCAATTTGGCGCCCGCAAGCCTGAAAAAGGAGGGCTCCTCCTTTGATCTCGCCATTCTTTGCAGCATCCTGCAATGCGACGGAAAGATCCCCCGCTCGCTGTCGCTTCTGGATAAATGCTTTATCGGCGAGCTCTCGCTCTCGGGCGAGCTTCGCGCCGTCGACGGCGTTCTTCCGATGAGCCTTGCCGCAAAGGCGGCGGGGAGATCGGAGATCTTCGTTCCGATCGAGAACGCCAAGGAGGCGGCGGTCGCCTCGGGCATTACGGTGTACGGCGTCGGTCACGTGCGCGATCTTCTGCTCCATCTCCGAGGGGAAAAGCTCCTTGAGCCAACCGTCTTTGACGCCGATACCTTCCGCACGCGCGCGCAAAAGGCAGTCCCCGACTTCTCTGAGGTGCGCGGTCAGGCGAAGGCAAAGCGCGCGCTTGAGATCGCGGCGGCAGGAGGGCATAACGTCCTTCTGATCGGTCCTCCCGGCTCGGGCAAGTCAATGCTGGCAAAGCGCCTGCCCGGCATCCTTCCCGATCTTACCTTCGACGAGGCGATCGAGATCACGAAGGTACATTCGGTGCTCGGGCTCGTTCGGCAGGAGAATCTCATAACGAGCCGCCCCTTCCGCTCTCCGCATCATACCGTCAGTCCTGCCGGCATGGTTGGCGGCGGAAGCTATCCGCAGCCTGGTGAGATCTCGCTCTCGCATCACGGCGTGCTCTTTCTCGACGAGCTTCCCGAGTTTCCGAAGCAGATCACAGAGGCGCTGCGCCAGCCGCTCGAGGACGGCTGTGTAACCGTCACGCGTGCGCGGCAAAAGGTGACCTATCCCTCGTCGTTTATGCTCGTTTGCGCCATGAACCCCTGCCGTTGCGGCTACTTTGGCGACCCCAGCCACGAATGCACCTGCTCTCCCGATTCGGTCAGACGATATCTCTCGCGGGTCAGCGGCCCCCTGCTTGACCGCATCGATATTCAGGTTGAGGTCCCTGCCGTCAGCTACGACGAGCTCAGCGCTCCGCCCTCGGGGGAGGAGCGCTCGGACGCCGTCAAGGCGCGTGCGGATGCGGCGCGACAGTTCGCCGCACGGCGCGCCGAGGCGCTCGGTGACGCGGCAACCCCGAACGCGCGCCTGACCTCGGCACAGCTTCGCCGTCATTGCAGGCTCGACGGCGGCGCAGAGGCGGTTTTGCGCGCCGCCTACGAGGAGCTCGGTATGTCGGCACGCGGACACGACAGGGTCCTGCGCGTTGCAAGAACGATCGCAGATCTTGCCGAAAGCGAGCTGATCTCGGCGCGGCATATCGCCGAGGCGATCGGACTCCGCTCGCTTGATCGCAAATATTTTGCTCATTAAATTCAAAGAGCGACTCTTTTACGCGACCGTCCTTCCGGACAGTTTGCGAAAAAGAGCCGCTCTTTTTTTCGGGCTTCCCTTGCCGTTGGCTTAAAGGAGCGAATGCTCAAGGAAGGCGTCGCCGAAACGGACGTCCACCGAGGTGCATCCGAGGGCAAGGAGGCGCTCGGCGCTTCTCTCAAAGGCGTATCCTATGTTCCCCGGCGTATGCGCGTCGGAGGTCAATATGAAGCGCGCACCAAGCTCGAGCGCCGCTGAGATCAGTCGGTCCGAGGGGTACGCCTCGCTCCGATAGCCGCGCGCGACGGCGCCGCTGTTGATCTCAAGACGGGGCGCGACCCGAACGGCGGCGGCAAGAGCATCGCATGCCGCGCCGTAATAATACTCCGAGCGCGTGTTGATGGGCGAGCCCATCTCCTCAAATTTCGTGAGCAGATCGAAATGCCCGACGATCTCGGGACGAAGCCGATCGCAGACGTCAACGACCGAGGCAAAATACGCGTCGATCATCGCATGCTCGTTGCCCCCGTACCCGAGCGAGAGAGCGCGCAAAAGCTCCTCGGGGCTTCGGTCAACGTCAAAGCGGCCGCTCGGCGTATCAAAATAATGCACTGAGCCGATCACGTAATCGACCTCGGAGGGGCGCCCCCCTCCGAGCGCGTCGATCTCAAGACCGATCTGCAGAGAGATCCTGTCGGCATAAAGAGCCTTCAGGCGCCGAAGCTCGGCGAAATACCCTGCCTCGTCGGTCATGCAAAAGCTCGTGTCAAAGGGGGTATAGGCGTGTCCCGAGATCCCGACCGTATGGTATCCGCGCGCGATCGCCTCGAGCACGGTTGCCTCGGGAGTTCCCTTTCCGTCGCAAAAGACGGTATGCGTATGCAGATCCGATTTTGGAAGCCGCATTACCTCATCTTCTCCTGCTTGACCTTGTGGTCGACGATTTGCCGCCGCGCCAGCTCCCGACGGATCTCGTCGGGGGAGATCCCCATCTCGACCATGAGCACGAGCGCGTGATAGCAGAGATCGGCAAGCTCGTAAACCGTTTCCTCGCGGCTCTCGCCCTTGGCGCCGATGATGACCTCGGTGCACTCCTCGCCGACCTTCTTCAGGATCTTGTCAAGACCCTTTTCAAAGAGATAGGTGGTGTAGGAGCCCGCGGGCATGCTCTCGCGGCGACCGCAGATCAGGCGGTACAGATCGTCGACCGTAAAGGGCTTGACCGCATCTCCCTCGGGGGATGCGATCGGACGGTGGAAGCAGCTGACCTCTCCCGTGTGGCAGGCAGGGCCGTCCTTTTTGACCCGTACGACGAGCGCGTCGCCGTCGCAGTCTGCCGTTACGTCAACGACGTGCTGGTAGTTGCCCGAGGTCTCGCCCTTGAGCCAGAGCTCCCCTCTCGAGCGACTGTAAAAGCAGGTCAGGCGCCGCTCGAGCGTGATCTCAAGGCTTTCGCGGTTCATGTATGCAAGGGTGAGAACCTCGCCCGTGTAGGCATCCTGCACGATCGCGGGGATCAGTCCCTTTTCGTCAAATTTGAGTTCGCTTAGCTTCAACATGGTAAATATCCTTTCCTATTAGACTCTGACGTCAACGCCCTTTGCGCGAAGGCGCGCCTTGAGGTCGCGGATCTCGACCGTCCGATGATGGAAGATCGACGCCGCAAGCCCTGCGTCAACGCGGGGGAGCGTGTTAAAAAGCGTGATAAAATCCTCGATGCATCCGGCTCCGCCCGATGCAACGACGGGGATCGAAACCGCCTCGGAGACGGCGCGGAGCATCTCGAGATCAAAGCCGCGCTTGACCCCGTCGGTATCGATGCTGTTGAGCACGATCTCGCCTGCGCCCGACGCCTCGCCGCGCTTTGCCCATTCGATCGCCTCAAGTCCCGTATCGTCCCTGCCTCCCCTTGCGAAAACGCGAAGCTCTCCGCCGACGCGCTTGACGTCCATTGAGAGAACGACGCACTGATCGCCATAGCGCTTTGCCGCCTCGCCGATCAGCTCGGGACGGCGGATCGCGCCCGAATTGACGCTCACCTTATCGGCTCCGCTTTTCAAAACGAGGTCAAAATCTGCAAGCGAGTTGATGCCGCCGCCGACCGTCAGGGGAATGAAGATCTCGCTCGCCACGCGGCGGAGAATGTCGGTAAAGATGCCTCTGCCCTCGGCGGATGCCGTAATATCGTAGAAGACGAGCTCATCGGCCCCCGAATCGTTGTAAAAGCGCGCAAGCGTAACCGGATCCTCGACGTCGCGAAGCCCCTCGAAGTTGGTTCCCTTCACCACGCGCCCTGCGCGCACGTCAAGGCAAGGAATGATTCTCTTTGCAAGCATTTTACTCCCCCGCCTCTCTCAGCGCATCCCGAAGCCTGATCGCGCCGGTATAGATGGATTTTCCGAGAATCGCACCGTAAACCCCCATCTCGGAAAGGGCCTTGATCTCACCGAGCGAGGAAATTCCGCCCGATGCGATGACGTTTAGCCCCTTGATCTCGCCGAGCCGACGGTATGCGGGGAGATTGGTCCCCTGCATCGCACCGTCGCAGGCGATGTCGGTATAGATAATCGTCGAGATGCCCCGACCGTGCATTTCACGGCAGAACTCAAAGGAATCGACCTCACTGACCGAAAGCCAGCCGTGGGTCGCAACGCGTCCGTCCTTTGCGTCGACTCCGACGGCAACGGCGTCACCGAAGCGGCGCGCGGCGCGCTCGGCGAAATCGGGATCCTCAAGCGCCGCCGTTCCGAGGATGACCCGTCCTGCGCCTGCGTCAAGATAGCGCGCGATCCGATCCTCGTCGCGGATGCCTCCGCCGACCTCAACGAAAAGCCCCGATGCGGCGATCATCCGACCGATCAGATCAAAATTGGCAAGCGTTCCGTCCTTAGCACCGTCAAGATCAACGACGTGCATACAGGCGGCGCCCGCCTGACGGAAGGAAACGGCAACCGAAACGGGGTCGCTTGCATAGACCGTCATATCGTCGTAATTGCCGCGCAGAAGGCGCACCGCCTGCCCCCCTCGGATATCAACTGCGGGAAAAATTTTCACGATACCCCTCCCTTCATTTCACAGAAGGCGCGAAGGATCGAAAGCCCGACCTCGCCGCTCTTCTCGGGGTGAAACTGCGTGCCGTGAACGTTGCCGCTCGACACAGCGCCGACGATCTCGCAACCGTACTCCGAGCTCGCGCAGAGCGCATCCCCCACGCCGCGCGCGCAAAAGGAATGTACGTAATAGACGTAATCCCCCTCCTTGACGTAGCGAAGGATCGGGGAGGAGCGGGTGATTTTAAGGCTGTTCCAGCCCATATGCGGGATCTTGTAGGGGAAGCCCCCCGCCTCGTCGATCCTGCGGACCTCACCGCGAAGAAGTCCAAGGCCCCTATGCTCACCGTACTCAAGGCTTCTCTCAAAGAGCAGCTGCATTCCAAGACAGATGCCGAGAAGCGGGATGCCCTTTTCGACCGCCCTATGCAGAACCTCGGCAAGTCCCGAGGAGAACAGGCGCTCGGCGGCGTCTCCGAAGGCGCCGACCCCCGGCAGAATGATCCGATCTGCCGAAAGGAGCAGCTCGGGCTCCGCCGTTACGCACGCCGCCTCGCCGATATGGCGAAGCGAGCCGACAAGGGACGAAAGGTTTCCGACGCCGTAATCGACGATACAGGTCATTTGAGAACTCCCTTCGTCGAGGGAAGCGCCCCGCTGTTGCGAGGATCGATCTCTACGGCGTCGCGCAGAGCGCGCGCAAGGCATTTGAAGATGCCCTCAATGATGTGGTGCGTGTTGCGCCCCGCGAGCTGACGGACGTGAAGCGTGATCCCTGCACTGCGCGAGAAGGCGGCAAGGAACTCCTCAACGAGCTCGGTATCAAACTCGCCGACGCGCGCCGAGGGAAGCTCGACCTCGTACCCGAGGTATCCGCGCCCCGAAAGATCGATGGCAACGAGGATCAGCGCCTCGTCCATCGGCAGAATGCGATCCCCATAGCGGCGGATGCCGACCTTGTCGCCGAGCGCCTCCTTCAGCGCCTCGCCAAGGCAGATGCCGATATCCTCCGCCGAGTGGTGGCAATCGACCTCAAGATCTCCCTTGCAGGAGAGCGTAAGATCAAAGGAGCCGTGCTTTGCAAAGAGCGCCAGCATATGGTTGAGAAAGCCGACGCCGCTCGCCAGGCTGTATCTTCCGCTTCCATCAAGCGAAAGCGAGAGCTTGATCTCGGTCTCTCCGGTCTTTCTTTCAATTCTCGATTCTCTCATGCTGTCAACCTCCGACGATTTCTTTAAGCTGCTCGGTCAGGTATGCCATATCGGCCTCGCTCCCGACTGTAATGCGTGCGTAGTCCCGGATTCGCTCGTCCCCAAAATGGCGGACGATGATTCCCCTCTCGCGCAGGGCCAAGGAAAGCGCCTTGCCCGAGATCCTCGGGTGCCGCGCCAAAATGAAGTTTGCCATGCTCGGGGGAAAATCAAAGCCGAGCTCGGCAAGCGCCGCCTTCGTGCTCTCGCGCACGCGAATGATCTCGCGCCGCGTTTTTTCAAAATACTCCTCGTCCGAGATCGCCTCTGCACCCGCGAGCAGGCTCAGGCGATTGACGTTGTAGGGGTTGAAGCTGTTGCGAACCGTTTCAAGGTCGGAGGTAAGCGACGGCGCACCGATCGCAAAGCCGATGCGCGCCCCCGCAAGCGAGCGGGATTTTGAAAAGGTCTGCACGACGAGCAGATTATCGTATTTTTGAGTCAGTCCGACCGCGCTCTCGGCGCCGAAGTCGACGTACGCCTCGTCGATGACGACGAGCCGATTCAAATCGGCGGAAACGATCCTCTCGATCTCAGACAGCGCAAGCGCAACGCCGGTCTGGGCGTTGGGGTTGGCAAGCACGACGGTCTCGCGCCCCGAAAGGAAGGCGTCGACGTCAACCGAAAAATCCTCTCTGAGGGGACGGACCGTCATCGGAATGCCGTACAGCCCCGAAAGCACGGGGTAA
Source organism: Clostridia bacterium (assembly GCA_017556685.1). GTDB lineage: Bacteria > Bacillota > Clostridia > Oscillospirales > CAG-272 > UBA1740. The sequence goes on from JAFYMH010000018.1 coordinate 31,069, forward strand.
AAGCCGTAGGTGATATCGGGGGTCTGCATCCCGATCTCCCGATCGCAGAAGGCGTCGAGCGCAAAGGCAAGGATCTCGTCCGAGCCGTTAGAGCAAACGACCGAGTCTGCCGATACCCCGAAATGCGCGGCGATCGCGCGGCGAAGGCAATCCGCCGTCGGATCGGAATAGAGCCCGAGCTTCTTTGTCTCCCCTTCGCCGAGCGCCGCGAGAACGCGGGGCGAGGGCGGGAAGGGCGACTCGTTGGTGTTGAGCTTGATCAGGCGCTTGACCGATCTCGGCTGCTCTCCCGGAACGTACGGAACGAGGGTCTTCAGACCCTGTCGGAGAAAGCGGCTCATTCGGTCTTCCCCTCCCTGTCTCTAAAGCGGATGAGCGCGGCGCGTGCGTGCGCCGAAAGGCCCTCGCGCTCGGCAAAGTCGGCAACCCGATCCTTCACGGCGAGAAGCTGCTCCTCGGGATAATAGAGGTAGGAATGCTTTTTGACGAAATCGTCAACCGAAAGGGGCGAGGAGAAGCGCGCACTGCCGCTGGTCGGAAGCGTGTGGTTCGGGCCTGCAAGATAGTCGCCGAGCGACTCGGGCGTGTATCTTCCAAGGAAGACCGAGCCCGCATTCTTCACCTTCTCGAGCGCCTCGAAGGGCTCGGCAAGGCAGAGCTCAAGATGCTCGGGGGCAATGCGGTTGCTGACCTCAAGCGCCAGGTCGATGCTGTCCATGACGATGATCTTTCCGTTCGCCTCGATCGAGGTGCGCGCGATCTCCTCGCGCGGCAGGCGCGAGAGCTGCTCCTCGAGCTCTCTTGAAACCGCCTCGGCAAGGCTCTCGCTGTCGGTCACAAGCACCGCCGTTGCGAGCTTATCGTGCTCGGCCTGGGAAAGCAGGTCGGCGGCAACGAAGCGCGGGTCGGCTCCCCCGTCGGCAACGATCAGGATCTCGCTCGGTCCTGCGATCATATCAATGCCGACGATGCCGAAGACCATTCTCTTGGCGATGGCAACGAAGATATTTCCGGGGCCGACGATCTTATCGACGCGCGGGATGCTCTCGGTTCCGTATGCAAGTGCGCCGATCGCCTGAGCTCCGCCGCACTTGAAGATGCGGTCAACACCCGCAAGATAGGCGGCGGCAAGGATCTCGTCCCGAACGCTTCCGTCGGCGGCGCAGGGGGTCACCATGACGATCTCGCCAACCCCCGCGATCTTGGCGGGAACGGCGTTCATCAGAACCGTCGAGGGATAGCTTGCGGTGCCGCCCGGCACGTAGATGCCGACGCGGGCAAGAGGGGTAAAGCGCTGACCGAGCACGATCCCGCCGTCGCGGCGGAGCTCAAAACCGTTACGCTTTTGCGCTCTGTGGAAATAGGCGATGTTGTCCTTGGCAACCCGAAGGGTCTCAAGGAAGTCGGGGGACACGCGCGAAAGCGCCCCCTCGATCTCCTCTCGCGTTACCTCAAGAGAGGCAAGACGGCAGCGGTCAAAGCGCTCGGTATATGCAAGCACGGCGGCGTCGCCCTTTTCCCTGACCTCGCCGAGGATCTCGCGAACCGTATTTTCATACTCGATCGGATAGTCGTTGATCTCTCTTGAAAGAATATCGGCGTCACTGACGGCGCCCCGATAGATCTTGATCATTTCTCAGTTTCCTTTCCCGACCGAGCAGCGCTCGATCGCTGCCTTGAGCTTTCCGGCAAGCTCGGCGATCTCATTTCCCAAAAACTGTCTGGAGGCGGGGTTTGCGATCAGTCTTGCGCTGATCGGCAAAATCTCCTCGCAGACGTGCAGATGATTTTCACGAAGGGTGGTTCCGGTCTCGACGATATCGACGATGACGTCGGATAGCCCGAGCAGAGGCGCGAGCTCGATCGAGCCGTACAGCTTGATGATCTCGATCTCGCGGTTCTTTTTCGCGTAATGGCGCTTGGCGATCTCAACGAACTTGGTCGCCACGCGAAGCGGACGGGTCAGATCGTCCCGAAAGCCCTCTCTTGCGGCAACCGCCATACGGCAACGCCCGATGCCGAGATCAAGCAGCTCGTGCACCACGGGGCTGTACTCCAAAAGGATGTCGCGTCCCGCAACGCCAACGTCTGCCGCTCCGTTCTCGACGTAGATCGGAACGTCGGAGGGCTTGACGAGGAAATAGCGCACGCCGTTCTCTTCATTTTCAAACACGAGCTTGCGGCTGTCGCCGAGAAGCTCGGGGCATCCGTATCCAACCGACTCAAGCAGGCGGTACACCTTATCTCCGAGTCTGCCCTTCGGTAATGCAACGCTCAGCATAAGCCATCCTCCCCCATTCGCTTGATCTCCCGAGCGCGAAAGCCCTCGGGTATGCTTTTCGCAAGATAGACCGAACCCGACGCGCGAAGCGCGGCGGCGGCGCGGCAAACGGCGCTCGGCGCGTCGTTTTCACCGTACAGAAGCAGATAATCGGCATCAAACTCGGCATCTCCCCCAAGGAAATAGCTGAGCTCGTTCAGATAGACGGCAAAGCCGAGAGCCGAGATGCTCTTTCCGAGCTTTGCGGCAAGGCGGTCGTACCGTCCCCCGCTCAGAACCGCCCTCGGAACGCCGTCGATATAGCCCGAGAAAACGATCCCGTTATAGTAATCGCTGTCGCTGACGACCGAGAAATCGAGTCTGACGCGATCCCGATACCCGAGCTCGGCAAGGGCGGAAAGCAGACTCTCAAGCTCCTCTGCCGTCTCTCTGATCTCCTCGCTCGTTGAAAGGGCGCGAACCGCCTCAAGGCGCTCGGCATCCCCTGCGTCAAAGTCAAGCAGAGCTTTAAGCGCGTCGGCTCGCCCTCCGTCAACGCCAAGCTCCGACAAAAGCGCGCGCAGCTCGTGCGCCCCCGCCGTCTTAAAGCAGGCGTACAGGCTCGAGCTTGCCGCGGCGCCGAGCCCGAGCGAGCGGAAAATGGCGTCGAGCAGACCCATATGCGAGATGGCAAGCACCGAGCCCTCGGAAATGAGCGAAAGGCTCTCAAGCGCAAGCGAAAGGACCTCAAGCGTTCCGACGGCGTCGACACCGCCGAGCATCTCAAGACCGACCTGCTCGATCTCGCGGTACTCCTTGGTCTTCTTGTCGAGTCGGTAAACGCTCTCGGCGTAAAAGAGCTTCTCCCCCTCGGTCTCGCTCGCCCCCGTGTTCTTCACGATCGAAAGCGTTACGTCGGGCTTGAGAGCAAGCAGACGTCCGTCAAGGCCGTTGAAGGCAAGCACGTGCTCGCTGACAAGGAAGTTCTTGTTTTCAAGATAAAGCGAATACTCCTCAAACTTCCGCATACGGAATTTGCGGTAGCCCGCGCCTCGGTAGAGCGCGCAGAGATCGCTCGATAGCTCCGCCAGATCGTAACGGAGCGATGGGGTGTCAAGCTTCATGTTCGGGGTCCTTTCCACTCGGTTATTGCTGTTTGATGAAATTGCGAAGCAGGGTCGCATAGCCTCCGCTTCCGCGCTGGATACAGCGCGAGATCCTCGACAGAGTCGTTGAGGAGATCTCGGTTCTCGAGATGATCTCCTGATAGGTGTCTCCTCGCAGAAGATACTCGGCGCATTCGGTTCTCGTTGCCATCTGCTCGAGCTCGCGGAAGGTACAAACGTCCTCAAGAAAGGCGGCGACCTCCTCGGGCGTTTCAAGCTCGGCAAGGAGTCGGTAGACCTTCTGAAGCCGATCGTCCGTGCTCGGTCTTACTTGATGCTGCATACTTGATTCCTCCGGTATTCGTTTCTTACCGCTACATTATACACGATTGCTTTATCAATGTAAAGTGGTAAAGCAAATATTTTTTCAATTTTTTTCAAAAAACCGACCGAAAACGCACTTGACGGCGCCATTTCCCTGCGATATAATGAAAAAAACACATTAAAGGAGACAGAAATGATCTCTCTTTCCTTTCTCGTCAGCCCCGCCGTCGGTGCCGCGATCGGCTATCTGACCAATGCGCTTGCCGTTAAAATGCTCTTCCGCCCGTACTCGGAAAAAAGGATCGGGCGGCTTCGTCTTCCCTTTACCCCCGGCGTGATCCCGCGCCGCCGCAAGGCGCTTGCAAGGGCGCTCGGGGATGCCGTCGGACGGCAGCTCGTCACGCAAAGCGATCTGAGGGAGGCGATCCTTTCGGACACAGCCCTTGACGCTCTGACCGATCTTGTCCTTGCGTCGATCTCGGGTCGGGACGGGCTCGAAAAACAGCTCGGGGCGTTGCTTGGAGAAAAGGAGCTCGGCGCCGCGAAGGAGCGCCTTGACGGGGCTCTTACCTCGGCAATCGTCTCTGCGCTATCCTCCGCCGATCTCGGCGGGATCCTTCTTAGGGAAGGCGCAGCAGCCGTTCGAAGGGCAAACCCGATGCTCGGGATGTTCCTTGGCGACGCCATGATCGAGCAGTTATCCCCCACTGTCAACGCCTCGCTTGACCGCTATCTCTCCGAGCGCGGAGAGAAGGAGCTTCTTCCGAGCGTTTCCGAGCAGAGCGAGCGCTGGCTTTCAGAGAGCCCCGCCGAGCTTCTTTCGGGACTCGGGCTTGACGAAAAGGCGCAAAGGGCGCTGATCGGAGGTGCCGTAAGGAGGCTTCTTTGCTCCTGCCTGCCGACGCTGCTTGAGGGGATCGATCTCGCCTCCATCGTCGAGCGCAAGATCGAGGCAATGGAGATCCGCGAGCTTGAATCGCTCGTTCTCTCGGTCATGCGCCGCGAGCTTCGGGCTGTCGTGAATCTCGGCGCCGTGATCGGCTTCATCCTCGGTCTTCTGGGCGCCTTCCTCTGATCGAAAGCCTTCCTATTATAACATAAAACGAACCGCCGTGCAATGCCTTTTTCGCATTGCACGGCGGTTTTTCGCTTTATTTTTGTCTTCTTATACGATCGGCTCTGCCGCAAGCTCCCGCGGCGCGCGGGGTGCCTCCTTGGGCTCCTCCGTCTCCCCGCCGTCAAAAGGGACAAGCCGAGGCTCCTCGGCAAGGGGAAGCTCCGAGACGCGGATGAGCGCTACCGACATATCGTCCCGTCTGTCGTGGGTTCCAGCCGCCACGCCAACGATCCGCTCGGCAACCCCTAAAAGGTCCCCTGCCATATCGCTTGACAGGATCTCCATCAGCCACGGCGCGTCCTCGTCGCTCTGGCAGATTCCGTCCGAGAGCATCACGATCACGTCCCCTGCCTCCACGTCAAAGCGAACCCTCTCGGCATCGAGCGATTCGGTCAGACCGATCGGAATGGTCTTTGAGCGGATGCGGAACAGATTGTCGCCGCGCTTGACGTAGGAGGGGGCGGCTCCGCTCTTGATAAAGCCCGCGTGACCGCTCAGCAGATCAAGCTCGAGAAGATCGACCGTTGCACTGCTCTCCTCTCCACCCATTCGAATGAGGTTATTAAGAAGCTTCAGGGTCGTCGTCTTGGCGTTTCCCGCCCCGAGCATCCTTTCAAGAAAGGCAGAGCAAACGCCCGAGGTGAGAGCGGCACGCGAGCCATGCCCCATCCCATCCGAGAGAAGCGCGTAAAAATAATCCCGATCGTTTTCAAAGAAGGTCACGGTGTCGCCCGAAACGCCGCTTGCATCGGCGGCGCGATAGGCGCGACAGCCCTCGGCTGCAAAGCGGCGCGTGCTTTTCATCTCAAGCGTGACCGCTCCCCCCGCAACCTCAAAGGAGGGGGGCGAAAGACGGGTGCCGCAAAGCTCGGAAAATTCGCGCCGAAGCTCCTCGGAAAGCGCCGCCGCTCCCTGCCAATTTCCTCCGCTCACAACGATCCATCTGCGACGGTCGCCGTACGCGGCGGCGGCGCCGGCAACGCCGTGCTTCTCAAGGACCTCCCGAAGGGCGGCGCTGAGCTTGGGGTCCTCGCTGTTTTCCGCCTTGACCGAGCCGACCGCCTCGCAAAGCAGGCGGGAGATCAGCTCGTAATCTCGGGAAAGCGCATCGGCCGCGCTTGCCGTGCCGTTAGCATGAAGGAGCCTTGCACACTCCTCTTTACAATCCTTGAAGATCTCCTCTGCTCCCGTGCAAAGCGAGCGAAGGCTCTCGGGAAGCTCGGCAGAAAGGGCGCCGTCCTCCCCCGAAAGCGCCTCGGTAACGGCGCGGGCGGCATCCTGCCCCGTGCACTCCCCCCGATCCGCGCAGAGGTCGCAATGCCGAGCGCGAGCGCGCTCGCAGGCAAGGCGAAGCTCCCTTTCGTCGGGGATGGCAGAGCTGCTCACCTCCCGAAGCACCTCGGCAAGAGAGGCAAAGGTCTCTGCCATCTCGCTCATTGCCTGCGCCGTATCCCGACGATGATGCTCGACCGAGCGGTTCACCGCCTCTAAAGCGGCTTCAGTCGCCCTTCTGCTCTCCGCCATGCTATCCCCCGAGCCGATACGGCAGAGTATAGGCCAAAGAAGAAGCGAAACGATGAGAAGTTCGGGGGTGACTGTTAAAAATCCTGTAAGTCCCCCAATGTAAGAGCCCCAAACGGAACCTGCCGCAATCCCGAGTGCAAGCGCGTAAAACAGGCCGAGCTCAAAGAGAAGCCCCGCGGCAAGCCCAAGGAGCGCAAAGGACGGCGCATATACCGCAGACGCCCCAAGCGAGATGAGAAGTCCCGCGACCGCTCCGTGGAGCGCGCCGAGCCGCTTTGCAACGAACAGGGTCACCGCCGCCGAAAGGAGATACGGAAGCATCAGACCGAAAAAGGTCGCGCCGCGAAGCGAAAGCACGAGGAAAAAGCCGAGGGCAAGCGCCCCAAGCTGCATATGAAGGAGCTCTCCGCGATCGCGCTCGGGTGTCGGCTCGGCAGGGTCCCGACGTCCGAGCAGCTCGCCAAGCGTCAGACTCGCGTCAAGAACTCCCGTAAGCAGAATCGTCCCCGCCGCGCAGGAGATGACCATCGTTACCGAAAAGAGAAGAGTGGCGGTAGTCGCTCCCGTGATAAAGAGCTGATAGAGCGCCGCCGTAAAGCCGACGATCGTTGCGATCGCGGCGCGAAGCTGGGGAAATTCCATAAAAACCCCCGCCGAATCGGGGAGAATGCGCCGACCGAAGCCCGGCAGGCTTGCGAATATGCGCATGGCGGCGGTCAGCATCAAAAGCCCCGCGTATATGTACCCGACGCTTCCCATCCCTGCCGCCGCGAGCACGCCGCCAAGGAGTCCCGCGACCGCCGACCAAGAGCGAAGCGACGCAAGGCAGGCGATCCCAAGGGGATACGCACCGAAGAGCAGAGGCGTACGCGCTAAGAGAAATACGGCCACTGCCGCGAAAATATCCGAGGCGAGCACGAAGCCCGGATGCGCCGGGTTGCGCTTTGAAAAGAACGCCGAGATCCCACTCGGCCTCTTGCTTGTGTGAACGTCCATTGCTTGTCCCATCCTTTTTCTTGATTTTGCAAACATTTTACCACCGAGAGGCATGGGAATTTGTCAGAACGGGGTGGCGAAGAATGGGAATTTTTCTCACCTGAGCGCGAAAAAAAAGAAGGGGGCGCGCCGTCAGAGAATTTTCCTGACGAAACGCGCCCCAAACCGACGGATCGGGTTGGTTTTTGCGATGGAAACTCAGTTGCGAAGCGAGTGGATCGGCGCGGGAATACGTCCGCCGCGGCCAATGAAGCGCTCGCAGGAGAAGCCCGAGAGAGGCATGATCGGCGCATGGCCGAGAAGACCTCCGAACTCGACCGTCTCGCCGACGCCCTTTCCGTACACCGGAACGAGGCGAACCGCGGTCGTTTTGTTGTTGACGACGCCGATCGAGATCTCGTCTGCGATCACGCCGCTGACGGTTGCCGCCGAGACGTCTCCGGGAACGGCGATCATATCAAGGCCGACCGAGCAAACGGCGGTCATTGCCTCGAGCTTTTCGATCGAGAGTGCGCCGACCTCGACCGCCTCGATCATGCCCGCATCCTCCGAAACGGGGATGAAGGCGCCCGAAAGTCCTCCGACGTGCGAGGACGCCATCACGCCGCCCTTCTTTACGGCGTCGTTGAGAAGCGCAAGCGCGGCGGTCGTGCCGTGCGTTCCGCACCTTTCAAGACCCATATTCTCAAGGATCCTTGCAACCGAATCGCCCTGCGCAGGCGTGGGAGCAAGCGAAAGATCGACGATCCCATAGGGCGCACCGAGCCGCCTCGACGCCTCGTATGCGATCAGCTGACCGACGCGCGTGATCTTGAAGGCAACCTTCTTGACGATATCGGCAAGCTCGCTGAAATCGACCTCGCCCGCGCGCTTAATGGCGGAGGCAACGACGCCGGGGCCCGAAACGCCGACGTTGATCACGGTATCCGGCTCGCCGATGCCGTGCACGGCACCTGCCATAAAGGGGTTATCCTCCGGCATGTTGGCAAAGACCACGAGCTTTGCACAGCCGATCGAGTCCTTTTCTCTGGTAAGGTAGGCGGTCTTCATGACCGTTTCACCCATCAGGCGTACGGCGTCCATGTTGATGCCCGCCTTGGTGGTTGCCACGTTGACCGAGGAGCAAACGCGGGTCGTTTTTGCAAGCGCCTCGGGAATGGCGGCGATGAGATTTTTCGCGCCCGGCATCATTCCCTTCTGCACGTGCGCGCCAAAGCCGCCGATGAAGTTGATCCCAAGCTCGACGGCAGCCCTTTCAAGAACCTCGGCAAGGCGCACGTAGCTCTCGGGGGAAAGTCCGCCCCCGACGTAGGAAATCGGCGTTACCGAAACGCGGCGGTTAATGATCGGGATCCCATAGGTGCGCTCAAGCTCGGAGCAGACCGAAACGAGGTTCTTTGCCGAGCGCGTGATCTTATCGTAGATCTTCTCCTCAAGTCTTTTCGGATCGTCCGAGATGCAGTCGAAAAGAGAGATCCCCATCGTAACGGTTCGCATATCGAGATTCTCCTCGCGGATCATCTGTATGGTTTCAAGAATATCTGCGGTGTTGAGCATGCTGTTTTCCTTCCGTGACGTCAAACGTGATGCATAGTATTGAAAATGTCCTCGTGCATGGCGCGGATCTC
>JAFYMH010000019.1 GCA_017556685.1 Clostridia bacterium
GACATCAGCCACGATCTCTCTAACGAAAGCTGATACGGGCCAAAGGTGTTTGAGGGTTCGGAAGAGGGCGAATCGTTGTCGATGATTCCTACGATACCGACGACGATTCCGCTGATGATCAAAAGCAAGGAAATTACGAGCGTAATAAAGAAAATCTTCTTATTTGCTTTGTTAAAATCAACCATTGCCTTCCTCTCCCCCCGCAGATGCAGTCCCCTGCGATTGCTCGTCAGAGGCTTCCTGGACCGTCGCGCTCGCCTCAAGTTCCTTCGAATAGATGTTCGGTTCAACCGTCGGAGTTTTCAGCTTCTCTCCGAAGAACGCGGCAACCGAACCCAAAACAAGCACTGAAAGTCCAAGCAATACAAGTCCCACCGCAGGATTAATGGCGAGCGCCAGTAGAGACACAAACGCTGCCGCGAAAGCGCTGAGCAAATATCCTAATCTGAACATATTCGTCGGAACATCGATTTCCGGAACGACGTCCTCTTGCTTAACAATCTCCGCATCTGCGCGCGTCTTCTTTTGCTGAATCGCAATCGTATGATCGAGGACCGTCTGCTTCTCGCGACCGACTCTCTTGAGATAGCGCTCCAAAGCAAGATCCTTTTCATACTCTGTCAAGGTAGTCTCCGCGTCAGGGTACTTTGCATGAATTGCAAGCTTCGCTTCATAATTTTCAAGCGAAATTTTAGCAAACTCAGCGTCTGCCTTTACGTCAGCTCTGCGCTGACGAATTTCAAACGACTGATTTTCGATCTTGTTCTGAATATCCTTTGGAATTGCGAACTGCTTCACGATGAAGTCGGACACCTCCACGCCGTACGCAGAAAGCTGCTCGCGGGAGCTTTCAACGAATCCTCTTTCAATCTCTCTGCACGATGCACAAAGCGTATAAAATCCGACACCATGCTTTTCGATGTATTCGTTGAGATATGCCTTAAAGCACCGGTTCACAACGTCTGCAATCGTCACTTTTATCTTCATTTCGCCGAGCTGAGTGATCAGCGTATCCAGCTTTTCGATAAGTGCAATGGAATTAACAAGCTTCAGCGTAATCTTAATGCTTGATTTAATGGAAATCGGAATCTGAAGATCCTTATCAAGATAGCAAAGCTCCTCGCCGTCCTGCGTTGCGTGCGTATAAGTGAAAACAATCTTGCTGTCAAGGCTCTTCTGCACCAAAAAGAAATTCTCAGTCGAACTCTTTGCATTGCTTTGAGCCTCACGCTCGACAAGACGCATATAAAGAAAGCATTGTGCAAGCCGATCGGTATACTGCTCCTTTTTGAGATGAACGAAGAGCGCCGGTTTCTGTGAAATAGCAAAATTCAGCATCTGACCTGCTTTATCCCCCTCGACCTTCGACAGCAGAGAGGGTCTGACGGAAAGCACCTCAAGAAAGGCTTCCCTTTGAGTCAATTTCAAAATATTCAGCGAATTGATGTTTATTTTCTCTTGAATGAGGTCCTGAATCAATTCCTCTTTCGACAGATTGTCAATTTTCTTTTCCATATTTTTTCTCCTTACACGTCTAAATAGTTACTGCACATTTTGCAGAGCGCAGTATATCTCGGATTCGCATGTCCGCATATCGGACAAACAACCCGAACTTCCTCTGTCGCTTCACATTCAATCACCGGGATTGCCGTTTGCGCTTTGTCGTTTTTGACAATTTTTGACTCACCGCTCGCCATATATCCTCCTAAAAAGTGTGATTTCAATCTTTTTGCGTTGCTTTTTAATCTAGTATACACCATTTCTTTATTGAAGTAAAGTGCTTTTTATCAAATTAAGTAAAAAGGCTTCAAAAAGAGTCGAACGATAGCTCCCTATGACTTTTCTCGTTCTGAGATCACGGTACGCAAAAAGCCCCTTGCGCTCAAAAGAGTGCAAGGGGCTTTCCCTAAAAATCTTACTTGTTCGAGATTGCTGCCTGAGCGGCTGCAAGTCTTGCGATCGGAACGCGGAAGGGCGAGCAGGAAACGTAGTCAAGTCCGATCTTGTGGCAGAACTCAACCGACGTGGGATCGCCGCCGTGCTCACCGCAGATACCGACGTGCAGCTTTGCATTTGCAGGTCTGCCAAGCTTCAGAGCCATCTCCATCAGCTTGCCGACACCGGTCTGGTCAAGCTTTGCGAAGGGATCGTTCTCGAAGATCTTTGCATCGTAGTATGCGGAGAGGAACTTACCGGCATCATCGCGCGAGAAGCCGTAGGTCATCTGGGTCAGATCGTTGGTACCGAAGCAGAAGAAGTCTGCGTTTGCGGCGATCTCGTCTGCGGTAACGCAGGCTCTCGGGATCTCGATCATGGTACCGACCTCGTACTTGAGCTCAACGCCTGCCTTTGCGATCTCGGCGTTTGCGGTCTCAACGACGACAGCCTTAACGTACTTCAGCTCCTTGACGTCGCCAACGAGAGGAATCATGATCTCGGGAACGACGTTCCAGTCAGCGTGCTTCTTCTGGACGTTGATAGCGGCACGGATAACGGCGGTCGTCTGCATCTTTGCGA
>JAFYMH010000020.1 GCA_017556685.1 Clostridia bacterium
ACGGCATCCTCCTGACCCTCAGCGGGCTTGACCTGCTCGAACTTTGAGTCGATCGGCTTCTTTTCAAGAAGCGAATCGGCGATTGCCTTCAGCGCAAAGGAATGCTTCGAGCCGGCGCCGGGGACGAGCAGGGTGGTGCTCTCCATCTTGGAGCCGTCGGTCACGACCTCTCCGCTTGCCTTGTCATAGCCGAAGTAATAGACGTATGCGGCGTCAAAGCGGCCGATCGCACTCTCGGTATACTTGACGTACTCGCTCGTTTCCTTACCGTCCTTATCCTTCACCTTCTCGCGGTACTTATAAAGCGCGTCGGCGATCTTTGCCAAGGCATCTTCCTCGGTCGGCTCGCTCAGGCCCGCAATATTGACGGTCAGGGCGCCGATGGTCTTCAGATCAAAGCCCTCGGCAAAGGTCACGTACTTCGAATAGTCGAGATCGGCATAATCAAACTTCTTTGCGACCCGTCCCCAGATCGCGAAGAAGATCGCTGCCGCAACGAGGATCGCCGCAACCAGGATTGTCAGAATCTTTTTCGTCTTCGTCATGGATATTAACCTCTCAAGAAACCCCATTAGGGTATACTGTACTATGCTATTATATCACAGTTTTTTGAAATTGCAAGATTTTTTTCTGTTTTCGATCCCAAAAATCTTAATTTTAATAGTTGCACTCACTCAAGATCGGGTGTATACGCTGTATTGACGTCGATCGGCTGACCGTTTGCAAGCGCGCGAACCGCCGAAACCAGCCCCTTGACCTCGTAGGTGTTGAGGTAAAGCTCGGTGTTGACGATCCCCTTCGACTCGTCCGAGAAGCGAACGAGGCAGCGGCTGTCCGAATAGCGATGGAAGGAGAGCTTGTAGCTCCGTCCGTCGGTCAGCTTGAGGGCGATCTCAAAGACAGAGCTATCGGGATCGGCAAGCAGATCCGCCTTTGCCGCCTCGTCAAGATCCTCGGAGGAGGCGCCCGAATAGGAGGTCAAAAAGATCTTCAGAACCAGGTTCGTCAGGTTGTAAACGCCGTCGTAATCGTTTCCGTGCAGGGTTGCCGTCCCGAGGGCGTTCAGGTAGATCAGATCAAGGTCGGTTCCTCCCACCACACGGCGGACCTGGTAATGCGCGCCGTTTTTGGTTACGAGCACCCCTGCCTTCGTGTAGTAATGGGTCAGATCCTTTCGCATCGACTCGGCGTACTCGCGGTTGTCAACGAGAGGAATGCCCGCCCACGTGTAGTAGACGCTCTTTCCGTTCGTGAGAAGCTCGGAATACTCGCGGTTGTCGGTAAGGACCTTCGAGGCGTTGACGTTCTCGGTCGTGTACTTGATCTCGCCCGCCACGTAGGAGGCGTACAGACGCTTTTGCTCCGCCCAGGATCTGTCGCCGTTCGCATTGATGCCGGCGTACACGTAGTAAAGCGGGTTGGTCGAGAGCGCAAAGGAATGGGTCTCCTTCAGATCGCTGAACTGAATATTAAAGGAAAGCTCGGCGATGTCGTAAACCGAAAGCTGCAGAATGCTCGAAAGCATCCAGTCCTCGGTAAACTCGTAATCCACGAAGCCGAAGACCTCCCCTGTGGCGCGCACGACGGTTCCGTACAGGGTCGATGCAACATAGTAGCTGCCGTCATCCTGCCGTTCGCTGACGTAGATGCAGTACGGCACCGAATACTGATAGCTGTAGGTGATCACCTTATCGTTTCCGTCATCCGCCTCTCCGATGCCGAAGGGGTACTCGAAATAAAAGACGTGCGCGTCAAGGCCGTATTTGCGGATGGTCTCGGCCGTGATCCCGACGGCAACCGTTTCGGTCCCGACAAGGTCTGCAAAGTTGGTAAGCAGGTTCTGGGTCGTGCTCGAGTCGAGCGCGTACATCGTGCGGTCGATCGGTCCCGTGATCTCGTAGATGCCGTTCGAGCCGTGGAACTTATCCCGGTCAAGCTCGTTGACGAACTCAAAGGAAAGCTGCTCATCGTACTTCCCGATCGCAAGGATCTCAAGATCCTCGTAAAGCACGTAGCCCATCACTGCCGAATAGGGGCGGACGATATCGACCGTCAGCGCCTGCTCGGGTACGCCGTTTGCCCGTCCGATGAGCTTTTGGCGGATCTGCTCGCGCGCATGGGTGGTTTCCTTTTCAAGATTGATGACGAGATAGCGCCCGTCAAGCACGCCGTTGACGACCACCGTGCAGTAGATCTGCGCGTAACCCTTGCTCGGAAGGGCGGCGTTCTTGGTGGTATTGATGTCGCTTAAGCTCTCGTTTGATGCAAAGCCGACGATCTCGGCGATCCGTTAGGTTTCGGTGAAGGTATCGGCATAGCCTTCGCCAAGCGCGACCTCGGCGCGCACAAGCTCGGTCACGCCGCTCGCATCCCCGCCGACCGCCTTGCCGACGAGCGCCGTCCTGACAGAGCCTGCAAGAAGCGGATCCGAAAGATCAACGGCACCTCTGTAAAGCTCGCTCGCCAGCCCCTCGGTCTCGATGCGATAGGTCACAAGGATCATATCGTCCTCCCGAACGGCGATCCCTGCCGTGCGGTTGACCTCGTCGACCCCTACAATACCGTCGATCGAATAGAAGACGTACTCAATAAGGGCGTCCTCGGTGCTCGGCAAAAGCTGGAGCTTTTCGGGGATGACGGCATCAAGCTTGTTTCCAACCGCCTTTCCGAGAAGCGCCGCAAAGAGTCGGTCGCTGATCTTCCCCTTCAGAAGATGAAGAAGTCCGCTCTCGGATCCGACCCGCTCGCCGCTCAGAACGATCGAATCGGCCTTGTAGAGCACGCCCGAGCCCTCTATGACCTCGCTTAGCACACCGCTCTTTTGCCAAAGCCCGAAGCCAAGCGCCATATAGGGAGCGTACGATTCGCTTGACGCCGCCATGATGCGGGGGCTCACGTAGTACGCAAGGCTCTTGTTCACAACCTCTCCGACCGACGAGGTGCCGGTCGTGTAAACGACGTCTCTGCCGTCTACACGCAGGTAATAGCCCGTGCGGTCGGGCGTACGGTCGCCAACGTAGACCTTATAGCTCCGCGCGGGGTCGAGCATAGGCTTAAGCTCTCTGAGCGATCCCGTGTAAAGGGTTCCGTAAGTTTCGAAATCGTAATCACCAAGCTCGTCCGACCACGCCTCGGGCGCCTCTACGCTCAGGGTATTTAGCGTGTAGTAAGCCGTCTTCCCGTTTCCCTTGACCGACTGGAAGACCAGGCGCTGTGCGCCGTTCCCATCGGTATAGGAATAGACGAGCCTGTGGTTCTTGTCGATCGCATAGCCCTTCACCTCGTAGTACGAGGGCTGATCGGCGTCGGCAAGCCCGTATCTCGAAAGGATCTCCTGATACGCCGCGTCACCCGGGGCGCTCGCGTCGTTTGCGCGCACGTAGATACGGTCCTTAAAGAAGCAGGAGCCGGTTACCGAGATGACGGTCGGGATCTTCGAGGTATCGTCATAAAGCGTGCTGTACTCAAAGCCGGGATATACGCTGTCAAGCTCGGGCATATAGAGCTCGCTCTGTCCGTCACCGTCCGAGTCGCTTCCGAGCAGGAAGTAGTTGTCGGCGTCGGCGGCGGCATCCGAGATCACGTGCTGAAACTCGTAATTGTTCTCCTTATTCCAAACGCGGACCGAATAAAGATCGGCGCGGGAGAGCTGCGGAAAAAGCACCGCAAGCGTTTCGTGATAGCCCTGATTGTAGTAGTACGCCTCCCCCTCCAGAAGCTCGATCGGCTCGAGTGGTTTATCGGGAGAAAGGCGATTAACGAGAGGTCTTACCACGAAAAGGAACGCCAGGGTCAGGGTCGCAAAAACGACGAGAAGGGCAAGTAGCGTTTTTTTCTGTTGTTTGGTCATGGTACGCTCCTATCAAAGGAATCTGCGGCGGATGCAAACGAAGGCTCCGACCGACAAAACCGCGACGAGCGGCACGAGGATCACGGTCACGCTCCAGGCGGTACGCGCGTCGGTCGTGAACGCCGCGAGATCTCTGTTTGCAAAGGGATCGGTAAACGCCTCGCCTCTCATCTCGGAATGGATCAAGGGCTTGCCGCCGACGTTCTCACTGTTCAGACTGCTCGAGCCAAGATCGGAGTCGGCGTACGAGTTGATGCGCGATACGCTTCGGATCAGGGCGAAGAGAACGTCGTAATTCGCGCAGCTCGGATCGCTCAGATACTCGTTCGACGTCAGCTCAGTCGTTGCGGCGCCGAAGACGTAGGAATAGTAGTTGTTCCCCGTATCGCTGTCGGTGCGGCGCTTGGTGGAGAGTGCGGCGAGCGAATAAACGCCGTAATCCCCCGTCAGCTCGTTTGCCCCGATCGAATAGGTCTTTGCGTTTTTCGAGGAGAGAAGGAAGTCGGAATAGGAAACGACCGAGTCCGACGTGCCCGAAAACAGCATCTCGTTCTTTGCCCACGCGCAATGAACGCTTCCGCTTCGCTCAACGACGACCGAGGGGGCGCTCACAAGCGAGGCGATATCCTTGTACATTCCGTACGAATAGGATTCGGTATCCGAGGTATAGTCGGCAAGCAGACGCGAGTTCCAAAGCTCGCTCGGCACGCCCGTGGCATCCCCAAGCGACTGAACCTCGTCCTTGACGATGCTGCCGTTTTTGAAGGAGATGCCCCACTTCTCGCAGAGCTGCTCGAGGTTTGTAAGCTCGGCGTCCGGATCCTTAAAGACGAGCAGGGAGCCGCTGTTGCCGCTGAGATAGCGGTCGATCAGCTCGGTCTCCGAGCGGTCGTAATAGGAGGTCAGGTCGGACTGGAGAAAATCCTCGGTCGGTCCGTTGACGATCAGGGTCGCGCAATCGGATGGAATCTCGTCGACCTCGGAGAGATCGATATAATCGACCTTCAGCCCCTCGGCGACAAGCAGCTCGTAGAACGCCGCGGCGTTCTCATCCGACAGCGGAAGCAGGTCGGCATGCTCGCTGTCGCTCTCGGGAACGTAGATGCTCTCGCCGTGCCCGTAAACGAAATAGGCAACCGGAGTATTCACGGCGGTCAGAGAGAAGAAGGCGGTTGCCATCGTATACTCTCCGTCAAAGGAGAAGTACGCCCCCGTCTCGCTGCTCGAGTCTCCCACCCAGAAGCTCGATGCGCGGTAGATGCGGTAGCGCGCGCCCGAGCTGACGATCACGTAATCCGATCCGAGCCTGGTTGCCGAGGTGGTGCGGAAGCGGTCGAGCGCCGTGGGGTTGAGAATCAGGTTGTAGGTCTCGACGTCGATATTATCATAGCGGTTTGCAAGCTCGGTGGCGAGAACGTAAACGTATCTCGTCTCGTAGTTTGCAAGCAGCCGATCGGGATCGCTGCAGAAGGTGATCGTGATATCGCCCTCAAGCTTATCGCACTCGCGGATCATCTCGTCGCTGAGGGTGTAAAGCCCCTCGGGAGTCAGATCGACGTAGAGCGACTTGTATTGCAAAAGCGCCGCAAGCCCGAGATTGGCGAGCAGCAAAAGCAGGATCGCCACTACGGTAATCGGAGTCATATAGCGGCGAAGCGCGCTCCTTTTTGCAAGGGATTTCGACTGTTTCATCGTGTTTTCCTTTCGGTTATGCGGCACTTATCGGTTCTTTCTGCGGATGCGAACGACGTTCCCTGCGATCAGAACGCCAAGCGGAACGGCAAGGACCAAAACGACGGTCCAGACGTGCACGACGCCCATCGTCAGTCCCTGCAGCTGCTCGTTTTCAAAGGCAAGGGTCGTTGAGCCGAGCGGAACGCTTGCTCCGAGGGTCTCGGAGAGCACCGCATAAAGGAATTCTCTGTTGGCATAGCCGTCGGCGCGAAGGAGATCGTCGGCGGTCAGATACAGGCTCGAAGCAAGGAGGATCCCGCCGCCCTCGGCGTTCTCGGAGAGCGCCGCAAGCGTATAGCTTCCGCTTGACGACACCTGCTTGCCGTCCGCGTACGCCGCGGAGCCGGGAGCAGAGATGAGAAGCGACTCGGGGGTCGCGCCGTTTTCGGACTCTGTGAATCGGATCGGGGTCGCCTCGCGGAGCACCACGCGCCCGTCGGTGTACCGACCGATGCTCGATGCGATCGCATCTGCCGTCTCGCCCGAGGCAAAGCGGGTGAGCAGGGTCAGGCCGTCGTAGGAGATCGCCTCGCTGACGTCGCGCACGGTTGCGTGCTCGCGCAAAAGCCCGTACTCGGAGAGCAGTGCGTCAAGATGCGGAAGCTCGCCTGCAAGCGCGTCGAGCAGAACGAAAAGCCGTCCGCCCCCGTCAAGATACTCGCCGAGCTTATCGATCTCCGCGCGAATTCCGCTTCCCGCCTGCGCCTTCTCAAAATCGTACCCCGGGTTTGAGATCACGATCATTGCCGCATCGTCCGGGATCTCGCCGAGCGTCAGGTTCAGCTCCTCTACGCGGTAGCCCGCGCAAACAAGGAGATTATAGAAGCCCATGGTCGACGACTCGCCGTGGTTGGTCGTAAAATAGACCGTCTCGCGCGAGTCTGCGAGCACCCGACGGAGCATCGAAAGCATGACCTCCTCGCCGTTGTAGGCAAGGATCGCAGAGCTGTCGCTCAGATGGTAGAAGCTCGAGAGGCCGAGCACCGTATACTCCTCGCCCCCGTCAATGATGACCGACTCGGTCGTGACGCTGTATCCCGTCTCAACGAGCTCGTCCTTCTCGTTGTATTCGTAGAGATACTTCTTTACCTCACCGGGATCGGTGTAGATGTTGATATACTCAAGCGTGATAAAATCGTGCCGTGCGGCAAGCTGCTTTGCCGTATCGTGCACAAGACGCGCCGCGACGTCAGCGTCGATCAGATCGGGCGCCCGGCAGAAGCGGATCTTGACCTCTTTGCCCTTTCCGTCAAACTCGCCGAGAAAAGCGCGGCTGACGTCGCCGATCTCATGCTCGTAGCTCGGCTGCGTATAGGCATACCACGAATACCGAACGGCAAGCGCGTAAAACGCCGCGTTAAAGACCACGAGGATGGCAATAAAGAGCGCGATCGTTGCCCCCGAGATCCCACCGTAGCCCCTTGCGGCACGTCCGATACGGGAAAATACGTTCCTCAAATTCATACCCTTGGGTTCCCTTCTTCGGTTTCGGATCAACGGTAGCGCCGTCTGTCAAAGATGCGCATGGTGAGGAAAAGGAAGACTGCCGCGACCGAAAGATAATAGAAGAGAGCGGCGAAGTCAAAGACACCCTGCGTGAAATTCTGATAGCGCGCGAAGATCGAAACGCCGCTCAGAATGAAACGGATGAAGTAAACGGGGATCACGGTGTTCAGAAGGCTGATGACGAAGAAAACGAGAACGAGTCCGACCGTTCCGACCGCCGCCGTAAGCTGATTTTCGGTCAGAGCCGAAACGAAAATACCGATCGCAAGGATCGCGCCCCCAACAAGCAGAATGGCAACGAGGTTTCCGAGCAGCACCGCCGTCTTGACCGCCGCATAGCGGTACAGGATCCCAAAGGGCAGAACCGCCACCACCATCGACGCCGAGAAAACGGTCAGCGCCGCGAGGTATTTCGCCATCACCATGCCGAAGATCGAGATCGGCGCCGTCATCAGAAGCTGCTCGGTGCGAAGCTTCTTCTCCTCGCTGAAGGACTTCATCGTCAGAAGCGGCAAAAGCACGACGAAAAAGAGCATCATCATGGTGAAATAGCTCGAGGAGTTTGCGGTCATCGAGTACATCGTCGTATAAACGAACAGCGCACCCGAAACGGCAAGAAACAGGGCGATAAAGGCGTAACCGATGACCGAGGTCATATAAGCCTTGAGTTCTCTTTTGTAAATTGCAAGCATTTCGCTATCCTCCGGCGATTATCTGTTCTTTTTCGGCTTCTTTGCCGTGATGCCGTCGGCATCGTCGACAAGCCGGATGAAGATGCTCTCAAGATCGTTTCCGACCGTACCGAGTCCAAGGATCGGCCAGGAGCGCTCGGCGCAAAGGCGGAAGATGGCGCGGCGAACGTCTGCCCCGGGGGCGCTCTCAACGTGATACGCCGACGCCTCACTCTCGCGCGAGGGAGCGCTCGTGGCGCTCTTTACGCCCTGCACCGCGCGAAGCGACGCCAAAATCTCCTTACCGGGCCCTGCGATCACGTACTCGTAGATCGCGCTGCGCTCGATCGCGCGCGTGAGCTCCTCGGTTCGTGCATTGGCGATGATGCGGCCGCGGTTGATGATGATGATCCTCTCGCAGACCGCCTGCACCTCGGCAAGGATATGGGTCGAAAGGATGACGGTATGCTTCTTGCCAAGACGGCGGATGAGATTTCTCACCTCAAGGATCTGCTTCGGGTCAAGCCCGACGGTCGGCTCGTCAAAGATGATGACCTTCGGATCACCGATCAGAGCCTGCGCGATGCCGACGCGCTGGCGGTAGCCCTTCGAGAGGTTGCGGATCAGGCGAGAGGAGACCTCGCGGATCCGCGTGACCTCCATGATCTCGGCAAGATGCTCCTCGCGAGAAAGGGTGCAGCCCTTCAGCTCGTACACAAAGCGGAGGTATTCGGAAACCGTCATATCGGGATAAACGGGAGGCTGCTCGGGCAGATAGCCGATCAGGCGCTTTGCCTCGGTCGGCTTCTCGAGAATATCAAGCCCTGCGATCTCGGCCTTTCCCGAGGTCGCCGAGAGATACCCGGTCAGAATGTTCATCGTCGTGCTCTTCCCCGCGCCGTTCGCACCGAGAAGACCAACGATCTCGCCCTCACCGATCTCAAAGCTGACGCCGTCGAGCGCAAACGCCGTCCCCCCGTAGCTCTTTACAAGATTTTCAACTCGGATCATCTGATACAATCCCTTTCTGAAGGACCGAGACGCCGTCCCGCCGACAGCGCATGGCGCGGCAGGCCAAATCTCGGATATTATCCAATATATTATAGCATTAAATTGTAACCGAACTGTGAACGAAGCGCAAAAAGTGTCTTATAAATCGCGCCGCGCCGCTCTGTTTTGCCCCTCTCTGAACCGAGGGGGTACAATACAAAAAAGAAAGGAGAGCCGAAGCTCTCCTTTCGGGAATTTGCAATTAGGCAGATCACTCTGCGGGAGTCTCTGCGGGAGTCTCTGCGGGCGGCTCCTCAGCGGGGGGAACCGGAGCCGAGGGAAGCTGATACCACTCCACGAGAAGCTCGTAGAGCGACTGCTGCTTTGCAGAATAGAAGGACTCGTACTTATCAAGGAATGCCGCGTTGCCGTTTGCAACTGCGGTGGGGATCTCATAAGACTCGTTCTTGATCAGTGCGCCCCAGGTAACGTTTCTTCCGCCGGCCTCCTTCATCGTGGTCTTCTCCTTGCGTCTGCAAAGGACCGTATCGATGATCATGTCGC
>JAFYMH010000021.1 GCA_017556685.1 Clostridia bacterium
AGATGCCTTGGCAAAGATCGCCGACGCGCTTTATAAGTACCGCGAGAAGGTGAAGGATAAGGACGGCAAGGAAACGAGCGAGTACGTCAAGTATACCGAGAGTGCGATCGGTCGCTTTGACGCCGCATACGTCTATTACTTCGGCTATGACAAGGCAAGCGGAGAGGTCGTGACCGACGGATCCAAGATGGAGAGCACCACCCTGCTCGTCCCCGGTGCCGGCTCGAAGCATTCCTTTGCGCTGAAGGCAGTCGCAGATTCGCTTCTTGAAAAGAAGCCGGTTGACTCCAAGTTTGAAAAGGTGAAGCCCGCAGAGGGTGCGGAGGATGCCGTCGTTCCTGCCGGCTCGGTCGTTTATATCGACTATACCTGGGTGCGCTACGATGCTGCAGGCGAGAAGGCAGGCAACAGCGGCGACGATGCCTACAAGGATCTGCCGACCGAGAGCGTTCGCGTTGATCTTGCAAACCCCTCGTCGCTTTTCCCCGCAGGCTTTGCCGAGCAGCTCGTCGGGAAGAAGATCGATCCCAAGGGATCGGTTACGCTTGATAGGATCGAGGTCGTCGAGGACAGCGTGACCTACGAGTATGAGTATACCGTTACGGTTCTCTTTGCACTGAACGATCTTGACGATTCGTCCGAGGGTGACGGCTGGAAGGCGTTTGAACTTGAGTATACCTATGACGCCGAGTCGGAGGAAAAGGATATCTACGGCAAGGCGCTTGCAGGAAGAACGGTCGTCTTTGAGGTCGTTGTCGACTATTTCCACAACGTTCCCGAGTTTGACGCCGAGTATTCGAACGCCGCTGCCGATCACAAGCACGACGAGTCCGAGGAAGATGATCACATGGAGAGCATCTTCACGCACAACAGCTACCTCAACTTTGACAGCACCGCCTATTTTGCAGACAACTTCCTGCTCGTTGAGAAGGATTGGGACAAGGTAAAGACCTATGCCGATTACGCGGCTTACCGCGCTGCGACGATCACCGAGAAGGAGCTTCTTTCCTCCGATGCCTGGGAGGCACTTACCGAGGACGAGAAGAAGCACGAGAGCTACGATAAGTACCTTGAGGCGAAGGGCGTCCTTCCCGAGCAGAATTATACCGATGCCGTTGCATACGCAAGCTTCGTTTCGTATATGACCGATGCGTATGCGGCGTACGCACTCGACACGCTGATCGAGGAGTACGAGGATTCCCGTATGTACAAGGCGGGCGCCGTTATCTGGAAGAACCACATTCTTCCGAACGTGACCGTCACCGCTCCCGAGCGCGCACTGAAGCTTGCCTATGAGGAGCTGCTCGATCAGTTCGAGTACACCTACTACGAGGGCAAGGATTCGAACACCAAGAAGTTCTACCGTGACACCTTTAAGGACGTCGGCGCATATATCGAGGCGGCCTGCAAGGACGATATGAAGAAGTACGGAGCCGAGGACTGGAAGACCTACCTTGAGAAGGTCGCCGAGGAGAACGTCTCGCATACCGTTCTGATGTATTACCTCTTCGAGAGTTGCAAGGACGCCGAGGGCTTCGACTTTGAGACGGTCTACAGCGAGCTTTACGGACAGTATCTCATTTACGTTCTGTACGGCTATATTTCGATGGATCAGATCGAGCAGGCGGCAAGATTCGATGCCGTTCTCGCTTACCTCTACGAGCTGGCGAAGGCAAACGTGATCTGGGACACGACCGAGCCGCCGACCGAGGAGACGACGACCCCGTAATGCATTTTGAGAAAAAGAGACGGCTTGCCGTCTCTTTTTCTCGAAGGAGCGCTTTTTGTGCGGAAAGGAGGATGACCTTGAAGAAAAAGGTATGCTTATATACCGACGGTGCCTGTCGGGGCAATCCCGGTCCCGGCGGATGGGGCGCCATCCTCGTTTACGGAGCGCATGAAAAGGAGCTTTCGGGAGGCGAGGCGGAAACGACCAATAACCGCATGGAGCTTCTTGCGGCGATCGAGGGGCTCTCTGCCCTGCGCGAGAGCTGTGCGGTGCATCTGACCTCGGATTCCAAATATCTCGTCGACGCCATCTCGCTCGGATGGCTTGCCGAGTGGCGCCGCCGCGCATGGCGCCTGAAATCGGGAGGGGCGGTCAAGAACCCCGACCTCTGGATGCGCCTGGACGAGCTTCTTTCGTATCATGACGTCACCCTTGAATGGATCAAGGGTCATGCGGGGCATCCCTATAACGAGCGTTGCGACGCGCTTGCAACCGCGGCGGCGGATTCCTTTCGGGACGCGCAGGACAAGCCCCCCTCGCACGAACAATAATTAAACGGAGAATCAACATGAAAAAAACCGCAAAGCTGCTTTCGGCAGCACTTCTTCTCGCTATTATCGTTCTCTTTGCAGTCTCCTGCGGAGAATATAACTATATGAAGAAGGATCTGTCGAAGTACATTCACATTGACAGCGACGATTATACCGGCATTCCCGTCACCCTGTATTCAAATTACGAGGTGACCGACCTCGACGTTGAGAAGGCGATCCGCCTTTTCAAGATCGACAACCGAACGCTGAGAAAATCCGCAAGCACCACCACGTTTATCGATTACGGCGACGACGCCTACATTTGGTATTGGGGCAGCTACGTCAACGAGGATAACGGCTTTGAGATCCAGTTTGAGGGCGGAACGACCATGGCGGCGTCCTCCTCAACCAAGCTGACGATCGGCTCGGGACAGTTCGTCGAGGGCTTTGAGTCGGGACTTCTCGACGCCGTTGCACAAAAGACGCGCCGCGAGTACGATACGACCAAGGGGCGCGAGGTCAAGCTTGACTCGATCCTGTACCTGAATATTCAGCATTATCGGTATACCGATGCCGAGGGGAAGGTCACCGAGGGCTCCTTTCCCGCCCTGCATGCCGATCTTGCAAACCCCGGGATCCTCGGTGAGCGCTTTGCCGAGAAGCTCGCGACCCTTAAGGTTGGCGACACCTTTGATTTCGGATACGGAAGCAACGCGGCAGATGCGGCACTTTCGATCGATTGGGACGGAAACGGAACAAGCGAGAGCCTTGAGATCACCGGAAAGATCAGCGCGATGGCATCAAAGGAGAGTACGGTCGAGGTAACGGCAAAGTTCCCGAAGGATTATTCCGCCGAGGAGCTTCGCGGAAAGACCGCGACCTTCCACGTCGTGATCGAGTACGTGGATGATTACGAGCTTCCCGCGCTGACCCCCGAGCTTCTCAAGGAGAAGAATGAGGATTTTAAGCCCGAGTCGACCGATACCGAGGGGGTCCTTGCCGAGTTTGACACCTATCTGCGCGAAAAGCTCGCCGTGGAGCTTGCCGAGCAGAGGCATGAGGATATTGTGACCAAGCTTTGGGATTACCTGATGGAGAACACCGAGTTCACCGGTAAGTATCCGAAAAAGGCACTGAAGACGAGCAAAAAGGAGATCCGCGAGGATCTTGAGCTTGAGTATCTCTATTACGATCAGATGCTTTATGAACAGTACGGCACGCGCTTCGGTAGCCTTGAATCCTTCGTGTCTGTCTATTACGATCTTGATTCCGAGACCTCGCTCGGCGATTATCTGACCATTCGCGCCAAGGAGATCACGCGCGAGAAGCTGATCGTCTATAGTATCGTTAAGGCAGAGGGATGGGACCTCACCGACGAGGAGTTCGCCGAGGGCGAAGAGAAGCTGCTCAAGGAGTACGAGGAGCTTCACGGAATGGACAAGGACGAGGTGTACGACTATTTCGGGGAGCAGGCGATCTACGAGAGTCTGCTCTACGACAAGGTCATGAAAGAAATTGCGGCGCTCGCCAAGGTAACGATTGATCTCTCCGGCGAAGCCGAATAAGAAAAGAGCCTGTTTCCCGAAATTTTGGGAGACAGGCTTTTTTCAGTTCGTCATTTGGTCGATTGCCTTTTCTGCCGCCGTGCAGCAGCATTTTGTATTTCGAAGCATGGCGTGCCCCTTCTTTTTCATCAGCACGTAGGCGCCGAGCACGGCAATCGGAAGGATGGCGAGAATGCCGAGCGAGGGGGATGCGGATTTCTTTTTCTTCTTTTTCATAAGCATGGGGGGATCGGCTCCTTTCAGATCGTCTTTCTCCTTTAGTATGCCGCTTTGCAGAGAATCTATTCGCACAAGTCTTGCCAAATCGAAGACTTTCATGTATAATAAAGGAAGAAATTCGGTCGGGATAGGGGAGATATGATGGGAAAAGCAAGAGTTGCCGTCGTTGGGGCGGGGCATGCGGGAATCGAGGCGGCGCTCGCCTCGGCGCGCCTTGGACTTGACACCGTTTTGTTTACGATGAATCTCGACGCCGTGGCGAATCTCCCCTGCAACCCCTCGATCGGAGGAACAGCAAAGGGGCATCTCGTGTACGAGATCGACGCGCTTGGCGGTGAGATGGGGCGCGCGGCGGACAAGGTAACGCTTCAGTCGCGAACCCTCAACCTCGGAAAGGGCGCGGCGGTGCGCTCTAAGCGCATCCAGGCGGATCGCACGCGCTACCGAACCCTGATGAAGAAAACGCTGGAGGGCGAGAGAAGCCTTCGACTCGTGCAGGCGGAGATCGTTGATCTTGAGGTCAAGGATGGGCGCATCTCGGCGCTCATCACCCGACTTGGCGAGCGCTGGGAGGTCGAGGCGGCGATCCTATGCGCCGGGACCTTTCTGAACGGCCGCATCTTCGTTGGGCATACGTCCTATGAGGGCGGGCCCGACGGAATGCTGGCGGCAAAGGGGCTGAGTGAGGCGCTTTTGCGGCAGGGGATCTCGCTTTTGCGCTTCAAGACCGGAACCCCCGCCAGGATCCACCGTCGGAGCATTGATTTTTCGGTGCTTGAGCTGCAGCAGGGGGAGGAGGCGCCTATTCCGTTTTCGGCGGATACCGACCCCAAAGAGCTTCAGAGGATCGAGCAGATCCCCTGCCACACCGTCTATACCTCAGAGACAACGCACAGGATCATACTTGACAACATAAAGAGAAGCGCCATGTACTCGGGGCAGATCACGGGGACGGGCCCGCGCTATTGCCCGTCGATCGAGGACAAGATCGTTCGCTTTTCCGATAAGCCTCGGCATCAGCTATTTGTCGAGCCCTGCGGGATAGATACCGAGGAGATCTATCTTCAGGGCTTTAGCAGCTCCCTTCCGACCGACGTGCAGCACGCGATGGTTCGCAGTCTCGTCGGCTTTGAGAGGGCGGAGATCATGCGCTACGCCTATGCCATTGAGTACGACTGCGCCGACCCGACCCAGCTCTATCCGACCCTTGAATTCAAGAGCATTGGCGGACTTTACGGCGCGGGGCAGTTCAACGGCACCTCGGGCTATGAGGAGGCGGCGGCGCAGGGGCTCGTTGCCGGCATCAACGCCTCACTTCGGCTTCTCGGGCGGGAGCCGATGATCCTGCCGCGCTCCTCATCCTATATCGGAACTCTGATCGACGATCTCGTCACGAAGGGAACGCGAGAGCCATACCGTATGATGACCTCTCGCTCGGAGTATCGCCTTCTGCTTCGGCAGGATAATGCGGACCGTCGGCTTTCGGAGATCGGCTACCGCGTGGGTCTGCTCTCAAAGGAGCGCTATGCGAGATATCTCGAAAAGCAGGAGCAGATCAAGCGCGAGATCGCGCGGCTCGAAAGAACCGTCGTGTCGCCGGGACGCGAGCTTTCGGCGTATCTTGCCATGCGTGGGTCGTCCGACGTGACGACGGGAATTCGGCTCTCCGAGCTTTTGCGCCGCCCCGAGATCGATTACGAGTCGCTTTCCGAGATTGACCCCGAGCGCCCCGAGCTTCCGGACGGCGTGTGCCTGACGGTGCAGGTCGAGATCAAGTACGCGGGCTATATCCGCCGCGAGCTTGAGGAGGTTGAGCGTTTTCTCCGCATGGAGCAGAGGCGTTTGCCCGAGGATATCGATTATACCGCCATCGCGGGGCTTCGGCTTGAGGCCGCCGAGAAGCTTGCAAAAATGCGCCCCGTCAGTCTTGGGCAGGCGTCGCGCATCAGCGGCGTGAACCCTGCCGACGTCAGCGTGCTTTTGATCTACTTGAACGCAAAAAAGCCGTAGTCAATGCCCCGTTTGCCGAAGAAATCAACAAATTTAGCCTCTTTTTGAAAAAACCTCTTGACAAACCAAGGTCGCTTTGCTATAATAAGTAAGCCGATTAGGTCGGCGAGTTGCTGCTATAGCTCAGTTGGTAGAGCACATCCTTGGTAAGGATGAGGTCATCAGTTCGAATCTGATTAGCAGCTCCAAACAACCCCGAGGATTTTTCCTCGGGGCTTTGGCTTTTTATGGGGAAAAATCGCGCAATTTGCCGCATTTTTTGTCAGGTTTTGGTAAGTTTAAAAAACTTTGAAAAAAACCGAAAAAACTTTCAAAAAAGCCTTGACAAACCATCTTGGATGTAGTAGAATAGACAGGCTCACCGCGAGGCGGTGGGGGACGCTCCTTGAAAATTGAACAACAGAAGTTTTCGAGCATAACTTGTAGAAACTTGGTA
>JAFYMH010000022.1 GCA_017556685.1 Clostridia bacterium
A
The DNA here is from genome assembly GCA_017556685.1 of Clostridia bacterium. GTDB lineage: Bacteria > Bacillota > Clostridia > Oscillospirales > CAG-272 > UBA1740. The sequence continues at coordinate 2 of JAFYMH010000022.1, forward strand.
GATTTATTAAGTTATGTCGCAAGCACATTATAGCACATTTTTCATTAAATGTAAATATATTATAATAAAAAAGTGCACTTACGAAAGATAATGTGCCACCTGTCTACTTGACAGGTGACACATTGTTTTATAGCCGAAATGTTCTCTCTTTTTCTGCCTTTTAGTTTAGAGTTATGAGGTTCACTTTCGCTCACCGTTATGAATTTGCTTCGCAAACGTTATGATATGATTGCCCATCAAATCTTAAACTTGGCGAAGCCAATCATAACGATACGAAGTATCCCATAACTCATAACTTGCCCGTGAGGGCAATCATAACTTAGCGTGAATACTCCGTTAAGAGTATCACGCTAATGCAAGGATGCGTTTGCAGCGGCTCTTTCACCCTAAAAACAAGTGCATAAGCCATCTGTAAAATCTGTTTTCGTGCGGTCGGTAGCGCATGGGGAGATCGAGCCAGGTCTTTTTATCGACGATGGATTTCACGTGCGAGAAGGCGTCGAAACCCGCCCTTCCGTGGTAGGCGCCCATGCCACTCTCCCCGACGCCGCCAAAGCCCATTTCGCTTGTGGCAAGGTGGATCACGACGTCGTTGATGCATCCGCCGCCGTAGGAAAGCTCCATGGTCACGCGACGCACGTGCTCGCGATCCTTCGTGAAAAGATAGAGTGCAAGAGGCTTGTCCTTCGTTTTCAGCTCGTCTACGATAGCGTCGAAATCGTCAAAGGTCAGGATCGGCAGAATGGGGCCGAAGATCTCCTCGCCCATAACGGCGTCATCCCACGTGACGCCGTCCATCACGGTCGGGGCGATCCGGCATCCCGCGGAGTCGATCTCCCCGCCGAAAACGACCTTTTCGGGATCGATCAGGGACGAGAGCCTAGCGAGATGCTTTTCATTTACGATCCTGCCGTACTCGACGTTTTCAAGGGGGCGGTCTCCGTATTGCCGCTTGATCTCCGAGATCACGGCACGCGTAAAGGCCTCCTTGACCGGCTCCTGGCAAAGGATATAATCGGGGGCAACGCAGGTCTGACCACAGTTCAGATATTTCCCCCATACGATCCGTCTTGCGGCGAGCGGGATATCGGCGCTCGCGTCGACGATGCAGGGGCTTTTTCCGCCAAGCTCGAGGATCGTGGGAATCAGATGCTCTGCCGCACGGCGAAGCACCTCCTTGCCGACCGTCTGGCTTCCCGTAAAGAAGATGAGGTCGAATTTCTGCTCGAGCAGGGCCTGATTTTCGGCTCTGCCGCCCGTGACGACGGCGACGTATTCGGGGTCAAAGCACTCGCCGATGATCTTCTCCACGATCCGCGCGGTTGCGGGGGAATAGGCGCTCGGCTTGACGATCGCGGTGTTTCCTGCGGCGATCGCATCCGCCAAGGGCTCGACCGTAAGCAAAAACGGATAGTTCCAGGGGCTCAGGATAAGGACGTTTCCGTAGGGCATCGGCTGACGGTAGCTGCGCGAGGGGAACTGTGCGAGGGGGGTTCTGACCCTTTTTCGCCTTGCAAAGCGCTTTACGTGCCGTATCATATAGGAGATCTCAGTCAAGGCAAGACCGCTTTCGCACAGGAAGCTCTCGTCGCGGCTTTTCCCAAGATCGGACCGAAGTGCCTCTCCGATCTCGTTTTGGTAGCGCCGCACTGCCGCCCGCAGCCGTTTCAAGGCTTGCAGGCGACAGGACACCGAAAGGGTTGCGCCGCTTCTGTAGTAAGCCCTCTGCCGCTCGAGCAGAAGGGCGATCTCCGAACCTGTCATGATCCCCTCCGTGATGCCATAGCCGACGGCTGTGCCGTCAGGCTTGCGGTTTTTCCGAAGCACCGACGTCCCTTCGGCTCGGCTTTTTCATTTTGTAAAGCTCCTCGGTCGCAAGGCGCGCCTTGGTGACCGAAACGTTCCTTTTCGGGAAGCAGAAATAGGAGAACTCGTTATCACCGATGCCGATCACGTCACCGAGCTCGTACCAATAGTAATCGGAGTACAGAGTGTGAGAGAAGAGTGCCGACTGTCGGTAGTCAAGCTTTCCCTCTGCCCCCGTCAAGCGGAAGCCGTCAAGGGTATGCAAAAGGCGTCCCGTGCCGATCCTGCAAACCGAATCGAGATTGACCTGCATGACGATATCGACCTCCTCGTCGAGAAGATACGTACCCTCCTCGAGCTCGCGGCGAACGCACTCCCTTTGCCATGCGTACCAATCGGGGATATGAGGATATTCGGTTTCGCCGTCAAGCGCACCGAGCTGTCCGTATTCATCCATCTCCCAGCTCTTTGTGCAGGCGTGGCAGGTCAGGCGAGTCCCCTTCCCCTCCATCTGATTTTCGGCGTTGCAATGCGGGCACTTGTAAAGAATTCTTTGCAGTCCGTCGGCGCGAAACGGCTCGCTGACCGAGATCCGGTTGTCTCTCTGCCAAGCGAAATTGTCAAAGGAAAACGCTTCGTCAACAAGCGCATCGAGCTCTGCAACCGACTTCTCGCCGATCTCCTCGGGCGTTGCGATGCACCTGACGCGAGCGGTGACCTTGACGTCTCTGATCTGCAGCATGTTGTAAAGCGGGTCGCGGTGGAACGCGCCCTCGGTGATGACCGTCACGACCGGAACGCCGAGGCGCTTGATAAGGATCCCAAGCCCGCGCGGAAGCGTCGTCGCCCTTCCGTCGAAGGAATAGCCCGCCTCGGGATACATCAGAACGCTCGTTCTGTTTTTCTTCAGCATATATTTGATATCGCTGATGAGCGAAATATCGGAGACGTACTTATGCGTCGGGGTGCATCCGAGCCATCTCATGAGCCTGCCGAGCATTCCCGTCATCGCGTCCACCGAGGTGACGATCCCCATTCTTCTCGGATAGAAGATTCCGTAGGCGAGCTTCATATCGGTAAAGCTCGAATGGTTCATCAAAATCAGGCAGGGCTGCTTTCCGACGAGCTCCATGCGCTCGGCCGTATAGGTAAAGCCGATCCTTTTTAGCGTCGGACGCGACAAAAGCCACGCAACGGCGGCGAGAAGGCGGCTCGGCTTTCGGGGCCTTCTGTGCTTGAGCCGAGGCAGATCCAGCACCTGATCGTAGGTCATCTCTCGCATTTTAATCTTCATAGTCAAATTCCCTTCCCAAGCCCGTATATCCTCGGTTGCCGTCAATCGATCGATTTTGCGACCGCTTCTCGGTACGCCCTTCTAGTATACCACATCTTTGGCCTGCGTGTCAACGGGATCCTTGCACACACCCCCCACGAAAAAGCAGGGCACGCCTGCTTTTAGAGGCCGAGAAGAAGCAGGATCGCAAGTCCGTAATAGCTGAAGACGGCAACGAGATCGCTCGCCGTCGTGATCAGAGGGCCCGAGGCGATGGCGGGATCGACCCCCATGCGCCCGAGAAGGATCGGGATCGCAGAGCCGGTCAAGCCAGAAGCCGCCATCGCGAAGCACATGGCAAGACCGACGCAGACGGCGGCGGACAAAGCAAAGACCGTCCCATAGGACGTAAAGAAGACGAGATAACCGCTGACTGTCAAAAAGGAGATCAAGCCAAGCACGGCTCCGCCGAGAAGCGCCACCCGAAGCTCCCTCAGGACGATCAGGCATTCTGCCCTAAGGGGGCGACGCTCTCCGTCCGCGAGTGCTCTGACCGTAACCGCGAGTGACTGCGTTCCGACGTTTCCGGCCATGCCGAGGATAAGCGACTGAAAGGATACCATCATCGGCAGGGCGTCCACGACCCCCTCAAAAAGACCGACGACAGCCGAGACGGCAAGCCCCAAAAAGAGAAGCACGATCAGCCAAGGTACTCGCTTTCGCATGCTACCGAGGAGCGATTCGTGACGCTCCTCTTCTCCGGTCATGGCGGCAAGCTTGGCGTAGTCATCTGCGCGCGCCTCATCGAGCATCTCGGTTAGCTCGCTTGCCGTGATGACCCCAAGCAGCACTCTGCTCTCACGGGAAAGCACGGGGATCATCTCCTCGGAATACTCGCAAAGGCGCTCGATCCTCTCCGGGATCCGATCGGTATCGTAAACGAAGGGAAGGGCGGTAGAGACAAGCGACAGGAGCTCGACGTCGTGCCTTGCAACGATCAGATCCTTCAGCTCGATCGCACCGTAAAGAGATCCATCCTCCTCCACGACAAAGATCGTATAAATGTTGTCGTTTTCGGCGGCATCACGTACCAGCGTGCGCATCGCACCCTTGACCGTTTCTCCGCGCTTGACCGAGATAAAATTCGTGCTCATGCGACCTCCGAACTCATCGTCCTCGTAGGAGTCGATCAGCGCGATCTCCCGCCGCATCCCGTCGTCCTCGATCCGACGAAGGATTGCGCCTCTCGTCTGCTCGTCAAGGTCCTCGAGCGCCTTCTGTGCCTCGTCGGCATCCATCTGCTCGACGATCTCTGCGGCCTCGTCGGCATTGAGCTCGGAAAGGTACTCACTCGCATCGTCAAGATAGGAAACGATCTCCGACATGGCCTCGCTCCCGAGGATGCGCCCGAGACGCTCCCTTTCCTCGCTTGAAAGCTCCTTTAGCAGATCCGCCGTCTCAAGCGCGTGAAGACTGTCGAGCAGTCCTCGGAGCTCCGCGCCGTCGGCGTTGCTCCGAATGGCTCCGAGGATCTTCTCACGAAGATCCCACTCTTGCAGAATGCTCTTCTCTCTTTCCTGCATCGGCCCGCCCTCCTTGATTTGATTTCTCTCTATTAGTATACCACGTTTTTTGTAAAAACACAATATCGGCGTAAAAGACGGACGAATCGAAACCGCGAGGCATATGCTGTTAACGGCACCGATGCCGATCGGTGCAGAAAAGCAAGGAGATGAAATATGCCAACCTTCTATAACCAGGCATCCCTGTCCTTAGGCGGGCAGATCACCAACTCGAACACGACCGAGGCCGAGCTTCTTTCGGGGCTGACGTTGACGAAAACGGCGATCACCGCATCCTACGGCGCAGGTGACGGCGTCGTTTACGCCGTTACGCTGACCAACGCGGGCGGCAGCGTTTACACGAACCTGACCGTCACCGACGATCTCGGCGCGTATACTCTGCCGGACGGAACGACAACGGTCGTACCGCTCACCTACGCGGACGGCTCGATCCGCCTCTATCTGAACGGTATCCTTCAGACACCCCCTACCGTAACGGTCGTTGACGGACAGCTCACCGTCACGGGAATCGACCTTCCCGCAAACGGCACCGCGACCCTGCTCTACGAAGCGACGGCAAACGGCTTTGCGCCGCTTGCAGCAGGCTCAACGATCACCAACACAGCGAGCGTCCTTGGCGGCGCGGGCATCGGAACCCTGACGGCCGAGGCAACCGTTACGGCAGACGAGGCGCCCCAGCTGACCATCGCCAAGGCGGTCTGCCCCGCGATCGTGACCGATAACGAGGAGCTGACCTATACGCTCATCGTGCAAAACCTCGGAAACACCCCGATCAACGCAACCGACGGTCTTACCGTCAGCGACACCTTCTCCCCGATTCTGAGCAACATCACCGTCACGCTTGACGGAGCACCCCTCGCCGAGGGAACGGGCTACACCTATGACGATACGACCGGCGCCTTTACGACCCTTGACGGGGCTGTTACGGTTCCTGCGGCGACCTACACCCAGGACCCCGTGACGGGCGCGATCGTCACCACTCCCGGCGTTGCCGTTCTGACGATTACCGGAACCGTGTAACGCATCCGAAAAAGAACCGCCTCAAATGCAAGCCTGCATTTGAGGCGGCTCTTTTTACAGGGGGGCGCATCAGACCTTGAACGCCCACTCTCCGTCGCGGAAGATCTCAATCTCTTTACCGTCGGTCAAAACGCCCTTGATCGAAAGATCCTTCGTCCCGATCATGAAGTCCTCGTGGATGATCGAATCGTTGATGCCAAGCTGATGCGCCTGCTCCTCGCTATACCTCTCATAATCGCGCAGCGCGTTGGTAAAGCCGAAGCCGAGCGCAAGATGGCAGGCGGCGTTCTCGTCAAAGAGGGTGTTGTAAAACAGAAGTCCGCTCTCGCTGATCGGAGAGCTATAGGGAACGAGCGCACACTCGCCAAGCCTTGCCGCCCCCTCGTCCATTTTGACGAGCTCGCGGAGCAGTTCCTCGTTTTTCTCGGCGCCGACGTCGACGACCCGTCCGCCCTCAAAGCGGAGCCAGAAGCTGTCGATCAGCTCCCCCGCGTAAGAAAGAGGCTTTGAGGAATAGACGATGCCGTCGGCATCGCCCGCTCTCGGTGAGGTAAAGATCTCCTCGGTAGGGATATTGGGGTTGAAATAGATCCCGCTCCCGAGCGCATACTCTCCGCCTCCCATAAACAACCCCTCGGGGAGGAGCCCAACGCGCAGGTCGGTTCCGTTTGACGCCTTGTATTTCAGCTCCTTGATGCCAAGGGAGTTGAGATAGTCGCAGCGCTTTTGCAGCGCCTCGTTGTGATTTCTCCATGCCGCGACGGGATCGCCGTCAACGCGCGAGGTCCGAAGGATCGCCTCCCAAAGCATCTCGACCGCAGCGCTTGTACGAACGCCCGGAAAGACCTTTTTTGCCCAGGCCTTACCGGGGACGGCGGCGATGCACCACTGGTACTTGTTTTCCATTTTGCGACGGATGGGCTTGATAATCTTCGAGCGCGACGCCATTGCCTTGGCGTACTTCTTCTGATCGATGCCCCTAAGACCGTCGGGGTCCTCCGAAACGAGATAGATCATGCAGGGAAGGGTCTCGGCGCGATGCTCCCAGCGCTCGATCTGCCACTTGTCAAGTGAGCCGAGCACCTCGTCCGAGCAATACTTGACGTGAAGCTTGTCAAGCACCTGATGCGACCAATCGACGGTGACTCTCTTTGCCCCCGCGCGGTAGCACTCCTCGACGACGTATTTGACGAACTCGGGCTGGTCAAGCTCGGCTACGACCATAACCTCCTGACCCCGTTTGACGTTCACGCCGCATCTTGCGATCAGCCTTGCGTATTTCTTCAGTGCCGTTTTATTCATAAAGCCCATCCCCATTACGTTTTTTCTATATTATACCCGAAAATGCGCGAGCTTGCAAGCCCCCCTCCCCTTTTGGAGATATTTTACGGCAAATCTCGTAAAAAATATTGTCACGGCGGTCTTTTTGTGCTATAATTCTCATCGAAATATCTTGCGATCGGAAGGACGGCGGAATATGAGCATCAGAATCGGCATTTACGGCTACGGAAACCTGGGACGGGGCGTGGAGAGCGCGATCAGACAAAACCCCGATCTTTCGCTTGCCGCCGTCTTTACGCGCCGCGATCCGAAGGATCTTAAGATCCAAACCGAGGGAGTCCCCGTGCTATCCGCCGGCGACGTCCTTTCGTTTAAGGACGAGATCGACGTTATGATCCTTTGCGGCGGGAGCGCGACCGACCTTCCCGAGCAGACGCCGAGCCTCGCCGAGCATTTCTGCGTGATCGACAGCTTTGACACGCATAAAAGGATCCCCGAGCATTTCGAGCGGGTCGACGCCGCCGCTAAGGCGGGCGGAAAGCTCGGCGTGATCTCTGTCGGCTGGGACCCCGGAATGTTCTCCTTGGCAAGGCTCTATTCCTCCGCGATCCTCCCCTGCGGTAAGGACTATACCTTCTGGGGAAAGGGCGTGAGCCAGGGGCATTCGGATGCCATCCGCCGCATCGAGGGCGTTCTTGACGCAAGACAGTACACCGTTCCGGTCGAGGAGGCGATCGCCGCCGTTCGCAGCGGTGCCTGCCCCGAGCTTTCGACCCGCGAGAAGCATACGCGCGAGTGCTACGTGGTCGCAAAGGAGGGGGCGGATCTCGCTCGCATCGAGCACGAGATCAAGACGATGCCGAACTATTTTGCCGACTACGATACGACCGTGCATTTCATTTCCTCCGAGGAGCTTGCACGCGAGCATAGCGGGATTCCCCACGGTGGCTCGGTCCTGCGCTCCGGAAAGACGGGCTTTGATCTCGAAAACGCCGAGCTTATCGAATTCCGTCTGAAGCTCGACTCGAATCCCGAGTTCACCGCTTCGGTCATCGTCGCGGCGGCGCGTGCCGCATACCGCATGGCGAAGCGCGGCGAGGTCGGATGCAGAACGCTTTTTGACATCCCCCCCGCTTATCTCAGCCCCCTGTCCGACGACGAGCTTCGAAGAAGCCTTCTCTGACATGCCCCTTAAGACAAAACAAAAAAGGCTGTATCAATGCAAAGTTTCATTGATACAGCCTTTTTGATTTTAAAGGATAAACTGCAACACGATCTGTGCCCCAAGGAGAAGCACGGCAAGGACGCTCGAAAGCAGAAGCGCGCGCCTTCCCTTGTTCAGAGCAACGAGCGAGCCATGCACCGACTCCTCACGAAGCGCAAGCCAAAAGGAGAGCTTCGTTTCGGGAAGACGGCACAGGCGCACGATAAGATGCACAAACGAAAGTGCGGCAAAGCCGAGATCAAAATAGAAGGCAGGCTTCGGGAATGCGATCATCACAGATGCCAAAAGAAGCCAGAGGAAGGAAACGAGGCGAACGGTACGCGAGAGGCGGCGCGAGATGCGCGATGCCTTTCTTGCCCACGTCTCGTCCTGCTTTCCTCTCGGTGCCTCACAAACGCAGCTTCCGTTATGCATATTGACAGACGCGGAATATACGCGCCCCTCGTAGGTAAAGCGCACGAGAAGGATCGGCACGAAGCAGACCGTTCCGCTCCACTCCTTGATGCTTCTTCTTTCGCCGCGCGCGGGCATATCGTTTGCAAAGGTCAGGGCGCGGTTTGCCGCCTCCTTCTCGGAGATTCCCTTTCCGCTTGCGGTAAGGAGCGGGTACTCGAGGTCGCGCGGAAGATTGACGGCGAAAAAGCGCGAGCTCTGACCGCCAACGAAGAAATCGGGTCGAAGGCTGGCATAGCTCTCATCGTAATAGATTCCGCCCTTTGATACCTCCCGCGAGGAGCCGTCCTTCGTGTAGGCGGCGGTGACCGAAAAGTTATATACGGGAAGATAGCGGTAATCCAAAATGAAATCCTCGGCGGAAGCAGAAGTCAGCGCAAGGATGAAGGCGCGGTCAACGTCCGAGACGCGCATCGCCTCACGGCGCATGATCTGCAGGGATTGCTCCTCGTCATAGTTTGCCGAGGCGCGGCACAGATCCTCGCACCAAAAGAAGGTTGAGTCTAAGGTGTTGAGCATGAAAAGGCCCTCGTTTGATCAAAAATTGAATGGTATATATAATAGTATACTTTTTGTTTTGGCTTTTGTCAAGGAATTTGGGGAGATTTTAACCCGAGCGGCAAAAAGCGCCCTCCTTCGGCAAAAATCACTCAGACGTTATCGGGCAGCGAGCTTTGCATCGAATCGAGATGACGGCTCTCTCCGACCGAAACGAGAGAAAGAGCTCGGTCGGCGTAGCAAAGCTCGGTCACAGAGGCGTTGCTCACCCAAGGCACTTCGTGCATCTCGGAAAGAGGCTTTCCGCGAAGGGCGCACTCGGTTGCGCGGATGGGCGTCGCATGTGTGCCGATCGCAACCGTTTTGCCGGGGTTTTCCTCGGCGATGCGCAAAAGCGCCGTCAGAACGCGGCTCTGAAGCTGCGAAACCTTCTCGCCACCCGTGCAAGCGGAGTTTCCGACGTCGCTTGTCCAGACTCCAAAATCCTTATCAAAGCGAGCTCGGATCTCGTCGAATGGGAGGCCCTCCCACTCGCCCGCAAAGATCTCGCGGAGATCAGGCTCGGGGATCACGTCAAGCGAAAAGCGCCGCGCAACGGCAAGCGCGGTGTCGTAAGCACGGCAAAGATCGCTTGCATAGACCCTGTCAACCGAGTAGGTACGCGCGATATAATCGGCGGTACACTCTGCCTGTCGGCGCCCCTTTTCGGTCAGGGGAAAATCGCTGTGCCCCGCAAAGCGCCTCTCGCGGTTTGCCTCGCTCTCTCCGTGACGGATCAGAAGTATGCGCGTTTTCTCCATGAGATCCCCTCGTTTCCTTTTTTCTGCAAAAACAAAGAAAGAACAGCTTAAAGCTGTTCTCTTGATGCGGCACTCCGAATTTCAATTCACAAAGCGCCTTTGGCAAATGCAGATTAAAAACCGAATAGGGATCGAAACGAAAAGCTCATATGCAAGCCCGAACTGCAAGGAGCAGTTCAAGCCCTCGGTCAATTAGTATCGCTCAGCTACACGTGTTACCACGCTTCCACACGCGACCTATCAAGCAGGTAGTCTACCTGCGACCTTACTTGCTTTATGCAATGGGATATCTCATCTTGAGGTGTGCTTCACGCTTAGATGCTTTCAGCGTTTATCACATCCGCACGCGGCTACCCGGCTATGCCCTTGGCAGGACAACCGATGCACCGGAGGTGCGTCCGACCCGGTCCTCTCGTACTAAGGTCAGCTCCTCTCAAATATCCAACGCCCACGACAGATAGGGACCGAACTGTCTCACGACG
>JAFYMH010000023.1 GCA_017556685.1 Clostridia bacterium
ATGATAGCACTGAAGACAGAAACGCCCTCGGGAACAAGGCCGTCGCCGGTGAACACACTGATGAAGGAGCCGAATACGGTGTTTTCGCCCGCAAAGAAGTTGGCGAAATTCTCCCAGAACTTCCAGGAGATCGCATCGGTGCCCTTCAGGACCGAGAGATCGGTCACGCCGAAGGGGATACCGGCAACCGTTGCGCCGAGGATACCGAAGATGACCGAGCCCTTGACCTTCAGCTTGTCAAGGATGGCGATGAGGAAGAGGCCGATGAAGGCAACGACAGCCGTCTTGGCAGCTGCATATACGACAGCATCGTTCGCAGTACCGGCATTGACCGTCTGATCGCCCCAGAAGCTGAGATTGACGAAGCCGACCTGGGTATAGCCGTTGTGAATGATGATACCGGCATTCTGGAAGCCGATGTAAGCGATAAAGAGTCCAATACCGACCGAGATCGCGCTGCGGACTGCCACGGGCATGCCGTCAAAGACGAGCTCACGGAAGGTCTTGCCATTGATCTTGATGATCGAAAGGAGCAGGAAGATGAGTCCCGAGATCAGGACCATCGCAAATGCCTGTCCGAGCGTGAAGCGCACGCCGTAGGTATCTGCTGCCCAAAGAGCAACGAGACCGCCAAGCAGGGAGTTCAGACCCATGCCCGATGCCTGCGCAAGCGGCATCTTGGCAACGAACGCCATCAGCAGCGTTCCGATGATCGCACCGAGAGCGGTTGCGATAAAGACAGAGGGCCAATAGTTTGCCTCAAAAACACCAACGAGGATCTGCGCCGGGTTAACAGTCAGAATGTAAGCCATTGCAAGGAAGGTTACGATACCCGCAACGATCTCGGTTCTGACCGTCGTCTGCTTTTCCTTTGAAAAGCCGACGAAGCTGAGAAACTTTTTCATAACTACCTCCTAAAAATTTCCCGTACTGTGTACGGATGCACCCCGATTATAGCATATCGTACCAAAAAATGCAACACCTTCTCCAAAATTTCGACACAATTTCTACATATTTAAAAAACCCCCTCTCGCAAAGCCACATCCCCCCTTGCAATTTCGGGCGTTCTGTGGTATGATGGACGGGAGAAAAAACGAGCGGGAGGCGCATATGTCGGCGCAAACGAAAACCGAAAAAATGTACGCGACGGCACCCCCGGGGCGCCTGTTCTTCACGGTGGCGATGCCGGGGATGATCAGCATGTTCGCCATGTCAATCTACAGCCTGATCGAGGGGATCTTCATCGGGCAGACCCTCGGCGAGAGTGCCTTTGCGGCGATCAATATCGCGATGCCGCTCGTGATGATCACCTTTGCGCTTGCCGATCTCGTCGGCGTCGGCGCGTCGGCTCCGATCTCGATCGCGCTCGGTCGGGGGGATCGCGAAACGGCAAACAACGTCTTTTCGGCGTCTGTCCTTCTGATTTTTCTCGTTTCGGTGTCGATGGGGGCGATCATGTTCTTTGCCGCCGAGCCGCTCGCGCGCCTGATGGGCGCCGATGCCGAGCTGCTCTCGACCTCGGTCAGATACCTTCGGACGGTTGCCCTTTGCAGTCCGCTTGCGCCGATCTTCTTTGCGATGGATAACTACCTTCGCATCAGCGGCTACGTCAAGACGAGCATGGCGATCAATATCCTGTGCAACCTTCTGACCCTTGCGCTACTAACTCTCTTTCTGCTCGTTTTCAAGATGGACGTCGTCGGCTCTGCCCTTGCGACCTCGATCTCGATGTGTCTTGCGGCTGTCGTTGCGCTTCTTCCTTTTATTTTTAAGCAGGCCCTACTCGAATTCCGACGTCCGAAATTCTCTCTTTCGATGCTGCGTCAGATCGCGGCGTGCGGCTCCCCCGTCTTTTTAAGCAACGTTTCGGGGCGGGTCACCTCGATTTTGATGAATATCTCGCTCATGACCCTCGGCGCGCGCGCCTTCGGAGAGGGGGGTGGGCAGACAGCCGTCGCGATCTACGCGGTTCTGATGTACTCAAGCGACCTTGCCTGGCCCCTGCTCTACGGGATCGCCGACTCGCTTTCCCCTGCCCTCGGCTATAACTGGGGGGCTAAGAATTTTCGGCGCGTGAAGTCGATTTCCGCCTCGGCGTTTTTTGGCACCGCCGTCGTCGGGCTTCTTTCGACCGCCCTTCTCTTCTTCTTCCCCGATAGGATCGCCGCGTGGTTCGTCAAGGCAGAGGATACGCGCCTGCTTACCGAGGCGACCCGTGCCATTCGTCTTTTCTGCACCGCCTATCTTTTCCGCTGGCTTGCGGTCACGACCCAGAGCCTGCTCAGCGCCATCGGCAAGCCCCTTGCCGCCATGCTCGTTTCGGTCGGCACCGCCTTCGTCTTCCCGATCCTTCTGCTCGGCGCCCTCTGGCCGCTCGGGCTCGACGGCATCTGGCTCAATTTCGCCTTCGTCAATCTCGCGGCGGCGGTCCTCTCGATCATCCTGGTGCTTCGCCTGCTTCGCGAGATGAGGCCCTCAGATTTAGAGAGACCGAAAAAATCCGATGTGTGACGCGCCCCACAAAAAAGAGACCCTCGCAAATTCGCTTGCCGAATTTGCGAGGGCTTTCGTTTATCATGATTCTTCTTCCGAGGTCAGCTGCACGCCGATCAGATACGCCATGCGGTAGTAGGCAAGGCGCGCCTCGCCCGAAAGTCCCCAGGGCGAGATCTCCATATTGAAGTTGCCCTTGTATCCGATCTCGCGAAGGGTCCTGCCAAGCTTTGACCATTCGAAGGTCGAGAGGATCATTGCGGGCGCCTGATGCAGATCGCGCCCCGGGACGTTCGAGTGCAGATGGGTCGCCGCCACCTTATCCCCGAGCCTGCGCAGCATCTCAAGCGGCTTTTGCCCCCTTGCAACGGCATGCCCCGAATCGTAGCAGGCGGCAACGTAGGGGCTGTTAAAATGCTCAATATAGAAAAGCAGATCCTCGGCGGACGAGAGATAGATCTCCGAGAAATCCCGTCCGTAGATATTCTCGATCGCCAGCGTAATGCCGTACCTCTCAAGGAGCGGAAGAAGCTTTCCGATCAGGGTGAGATTCCCCCTTTGGCTCGCTTCGCGCTCGTCTGTAAAGAAAAGATGGATGACCGCGGTCGGGATCTTGAGGCTTGCCGCCAGGGCAAGCTCCCTTTCAAGGACCGGAAGCATCGCCGCCTCGTACGCCGCATAGCTTCCGTCGCCGATCGGCTCGCGGTTGGTCGCATAGTAGGTGAGATGGCATTGGGTCGCAGAGAGTCCTGCCGCCGCCATCGCGTCAAAGGTCTCAAAAAGATCCCTCTCAAAATCGGAGGAGAGGATATACTCCCGCTTGTCCCAGTTCGGGAAGCTATAATCGATCCCGTCAAAGCCACACGCCTTCAGATGGGGATAGAGCGCCGCGCTCTCGGGCGCCTTGATCGTAATTTTCACGGCTTTACCTCACGTGCAAGTCTTGTCGGACGATCCGACCTCTTTATTATACTACGGTGTTTTGGCTTTTGCAAGTGAAGCGACCGATTTTTTTGAAAAAAGCAAAGCGAATTCGTTTTGTCAGAAGCCGAACAGCAAAACTCCAAGCACGCCTGAGATCAAGACGAGCAGAATAGAGGAAAGCTCTTTCTTCTGAAATCGTTTCCATACAAGTGGGGCGGCAATCACGACTGCAAGCACCACAAGTGCGCGTGGGTCGAATGTGAAGCTGACGTCCTTGACGGTATCAATGCCGAAAAACACGGTGAGCCCCATCGATACGGCAACCGAGAGGATGAGTCCTACGAGAGCCGGACGCATGCCGGAAATGAAGGCATTGACGGGGGGATATTTGAGCAGGTTTTTGATCAATGCCGCCACAATCAGAATAATGATAAACGACGGCAGTACCACACCAACCGTTGCAAGAAGCGCACCGAAAAATCCGCCTTGCTCATAGCCGATATAGGTCGCCATATTGACGGCGATCGGTCCTGGGATAACACTTTCAACGCCTACAAAATTCAAAAACTCCCCTTCGGTCATCCAACCGTATTTGAGAGCAGAATCCCCGATCAGAGGAAGCATGGCGTAGCCGCCGCCAAAGGTGAAGGCGCCAACCTTGAGAAAGGTAAAGAACAAAAGCAAATAGATCATTTCGTTTTCTCCCCCCTCGCGCGCGCCGTCTGAATACAGAATATCGAAAGACCGAGGATGCCTGCGGCGAAAATGAAGGACACCGACGAGATATGAATATCAAAGAGCGTCAAGAGTATCATTAGAGTACAAGTCACAGAAAAAACGATCACGTTTTGGGGCGTTTTCTTCATTTTTTTCAGCATTTTCAGAGCTGCCGATGCAATGAGATACACGACGCAAATCTGAATGCCCTTAAACGCCGCCGCAACGAGCGCGATCTCCATAAATTGCTCGTAAAAGAGCGATACGAGATACATAATGACAAAGGACGGCAGACACATACCGACCGTTGCCACAACCGCGCCAAGGACGCCCCTAAGCTTGTAGCCTACGTAGGTTGCCGCGTTGATGGCGATGGGACCGGGCGTGGATTCCGCGATCGCAACCACGTCGAGAAATTCATCGCGATCGATCCAGTTCCGTTTTGATATGAATTCGTTTTCAAGCAATGCGATGATGGCGTATCCACCGCCAAAGGCGAAGCAACCGATCTTCAGCATTGACAGAAATATTTTAAATATGATACGCATTTCCCCTCCGCGCAGTATCGATCAAATTCTTCATCATCCCCCGTTATATCACAAAAAACGGGGAAAGTCAAGTTGCGCTTTCGGTTTTCTTCTCGCCGTAAGTACGCCCCGATCAAAGGTCACTTCCCCCCCTTAAAGTTAGGCTTGCACAATACGGAATTCTCTGTTATAATAAGACAGAAGAAAAACAGAACGGAGAGGTGCGATGGAAAACTTTCACTTTTGGTCACCCACCTATTTTGCCTTCGGGCGGGACAGCGAAAACGAGGTCGGCTCTCTTGCCGCGCGCTTTGGCGCGAGCCGCGTGCTCATCCATTACGGCGGCGGCAGCGTTTTGCGCTCGGGGCTGCTTGACCGTGTCAAAGACTCGCTTCGTGCGGCAGGGCTCCCCTACGTCGAGCTTGGCGGCGTTCAGCCGAACCCCCGAAGCGGTCTTGTCTACCGTGGAATCGAGCTTTGCCGAAGCGAGCGGGTCGATTTCATTTTGGCGGTCGGAGGAGGAAGCACGATCGACTCGGCAAAGGCGATCGCGGCAGGTGCCGTTTACGATGGGGATTTCTGGGATTTCTACTCGGGCAAGCGGATCGAGGCGGCGCTCCCGATCGGCACGGTTCTGACGATTGCCGCCGCAGGGAGCGAGGGCAGCCCCGATACCGTCATTACCAATGAAAACGGAATGCTCAAAAGAGGCGCGAGCGGCGACGCCGTCCGCCCGAAATTCAGCATCCTCAACCCCGCGCTCACCGAAACGCTTCCCCCCTATCAGAGTGCCGCCGGCATTACCGACATCATCGCGCATCTCTATGAGCGGTACCTGACGAATACCCGCGAGGTCGAGGTCACCGACCGTCTGATCGAGGCGCTTTTGCTCACGATGGTGCACGAGGGTCCGCGCGTGATCAAAGATCCCCACAACTATGAGGCGCGCGCCAACATCATGTGGGCAGGCATGATGGCGCACAACAAGTCGGTCGGCGTCGGACGCTCGCAGGACTGGTCGAGCCATGAGATCGAGCACGAGCTCTCTGCCCTCTACGACTGCGCGCACGGTGCGGGGCTTGCCGTCGTCATGCCCGCCGTCTTTACCTACAACCTTCATCACGATGTGATGCGCTTCGCGCAGGTGGCACATCGCGTCTGGGGCTGCCCGATGGACTTTGCAAATCCCGAGGCGACCGCGCGAGAGGGCATCGAGGCGCTTCGCCGCTTCCTTATCTCGATCGGCATGCCGAAAAACCTTGCCGAGCTTGGCGCAAAAGAAGAGGATATCCCCTATCTTGCAAAAACCCTCTGCTACGGCAACGGCAGGCAAGGCAGCATCTCGGGCTTCGTGACCCTCACCGAGTCGGACTGCGAGCGCATCTACCGTCTGATGCTTTGATCCCTTGCTTAGCGTGTTCTCCCGACGGGAGAACACGCTAAAACTAAGTTTGCCCCTTGGGCAAGTGAAGTTATCTTCGATCGTGAAGTTTCGCCTGACGGCGAAGTTAGCAAACTTAACTTCACTGCGAGCGTAAGCTACGCAACTTCACTTTCGCGACAGCGAAAACTTCACGAACAGAAAAATTCTCCGTTAAGAGTATGCCCATTCGGGTGCCCCCTTTTTTCTTTGCACTCAAGGGCGGAAAAAAACAAAAAAGTCGAAAAACCCCCTTGACTTTTCGGGACAAGCGAAGTATAATGAACGAGTTAACTGAATAATGCTAAGCGAAACCGACAGGAGAACAGGCACTCGCCTTCCCAAAGGGGTAATACTCTCGGGGGTCATTTTGACGGGACTGTTGGTGGATAGCAATCTGGAGAAGCTCGCTTAAGGCGAGTGCCGAAGGGGCAAATGGAGCCGTCTCCATAATCTCTCAGGCAAAAGGACAGATTCATTTCATAACGGTCTCCCTGATCGTTACGCCGTCTTTTCTTTTTCGCCGCTATCCGCATGGATGAGCGGTATTTTTTATTCGGCTGACGAAATACGATCCATTGGAGGTTTATAAAATGGAAAAAATCATGCATGCGATCGAAGCCGTTAACGGCGAGATCAACAGTGTCGTTTGGGGCATGTTCGGCCTGATCCTGCTCGTCGGTACGGGCATTTTGGCAACCGCCCTGACGAAATTCTTCCAGGTGACGCATATTGCGATGTGGTTTAAGCACACGCTCGGAAGCCTTTTCAAGAAGGACGTCATCACGCACAGTAAGGAAAAGGGCTCGATCTCCCCGTTCCAGGCGCTTTGCACGGCGCTTGCCGCAACGGTCGGTACGGGTAATATCGCAGGCGTTGCCGCCGCGATCTGCATCGGCGGTGCCGGTGCCGTGTTCTGGATGTGGGTTGCCGCATTCTTCGGCATGATGACCAACTATTCCGAGAACGTCCGTGGCATCTACTTCCGCAGAAAGAACGAGAACGGCGAGTGGTCGGGCGGTGCCATGTACTACCTCGTTGACGGCGTTGGAAGAAAGAAGGGCATGAAGCACGTCGGACGCGTGCTTGCCATCCTCTTCTGCATCTTCACCATGCTCGCCTCCTTCGGTATCGGAAGCATGGGACAGGTCAACAAGATCGTTACCAATATCGCACAAGCCTTCGACGTCGGCGCCCTCTCCTCGGTTGAGGTTCTGCCGAGCGTCTCGCTCTACAACCTGATCCTCGGTGCGCTGATCATGATCCTGACCGCACTGATCACCCTCGGAGGTCTGAAGAGGATCGCGAGCGTTGCCGAGAAGATCGTTCCCTTCATGGTCGTTCTCTTCGTGCTCGGCTCCCTTACGATCATCGCGATCAACTACGCGAGCATCCTCCCCGCATTCAAGGCGATCTTCGTCAACGCCTTTGCGCCCGAGGCATTCGTCGGCGGCGGCATCGGTGCGATCATCAGCAAGGTCGTCACGCAAGGCTTTAAGCGCGGCGTCTTCTCAAACGAGGCGGGTCTTGGCTCGTCGGTCATGGTGCACTCGAACTCCAACATCAAGGAGCCCGTCAAGCAGGGTATGTGGGGCATCTTTGAGGTCTTCGCCGATACGATGGTGGTCTGCACGATGACGGCGCTCGTCATTTTGACTGCCGGCGGACTCGACGGCGGCGTATTCAACGTTCTGACGGGTGAGATCGCATCCGGATACACCGATGCGACCCTCGTTGCAGGCGCCTTCAACTCGGTGTTTTCGCTTGGAAGCATCGGAGAGAAGTTCATCGCGATCGCCATGTTCCTCTTTGCCTTCACCACCGTCCTTGGCTGGTCGCATTACGGCTCGAAGGCATGGGAGTACCTCTTCGGAGCAAAGACTACCTTTGTCTTCCGCATCATCCACGTTTGCACCGTTATTTTCGGCGCGATCCTGACCTCGTCTCTCGCTTGGGACATCTCGGATACCTTTAACGGTCTGATGATGATCCCCAACCTGATCGCCGTCATCATCCTCTCCCCTCTCGTTGTCAAGATCACCGCCAACTATCTCGCAAGAGTGAAAAAGGGCAAGCAGATCGAGCCGCTCTACAACTTCGACCCCGAAACGCAGGCAGAAGAGCTCGCCCGCGAGATCGACGAATAAACGCATCGCTCAAAGCAACGAAAAACGAAAGCAGTCCGATTGGACTGCTTTCGTTTTTGCAAGAGTATCACTAAACCAATACAATGAAATGCTTTCCGTATCAGTGGTGTGCATTTTGAAAGGTAGTTATCCTTCTAAAATCTTCAAATATCTATCAAGCCTTGCCTCAATGTATCCGGCAAACAAATTCTCCATTGTTGAAAGCTTGCCCTTCACGTGATATTCATCAAAAGCATTGTAATAAGCCAAACGGTCGGTAAACTTGATATCAATTGGTGGATATCCCGCTTTCATAAGCTCCAAGTTAACCAAAAGGCGCCCGGTTCTGCCGTTGCCGTCAATAAACGGATGAATGCCCTCAAATTCAATATGAAACCTCGCAAGCTTCGTTACAATATTTTCGTCGCTCTCTAAAAACGCACGGATAAGCTTCTCCATCTTGGGTTCTATCAAATATGGCTGAACAGGTTCGTGATGCGCACCCATAATACGAACGGGAACGCGACGGTAAACACCACGGTCATCCCTTTTGTCCGCAAGAACCAAATAATGAATTTGCTTGATAACTCTCTCGCTGATTGGCACATTATCCCTTACCAGCTCACAAACGTAGTCAAAGGCTTCCTTGTGGCCTACCGCCTCCATATGGTCTTTGAGAGGTTTTTGGTCTATCGTAAGGCCTCGGAGTACAAGGTCTGTTTCACGCAGAGTGAGTGTGTTGCCTTCAATGGCGTTGGAATTATATGTGTATTCAACGATGAATTCCTCGTTGAGCCTTGCAACTTCTCCCTCGGTCAAAGGTCTTCTGCTGTCAAGCTCCTTCTTTTTCTGCTCGATTCTTGAAAGGATGCTTTCTCTGGACTTATATCTTCCGTCTGCGGGTTTATCAGCATCACTTGGGATTTTCCATGCGCGTCCGTCTTGGTATGCACCCGGAATTTTTCCCTCGGAACAAAGCACACGAATTCTTCTGTCCGAGATTCCCCACTTTTCGGAAGCTTGTTTTATGGTCATAAACATAAGCTTATCCTCCTTGATTTTTTACTATTATACCATGAAGCAAAAATGTGTGCTTGCACGGACATTTTTGCGAAGCCGTCAATTTCGCAGGCGCACAGCTGTGCGCGTTGGCACGCCAGTGCAAAGACTTGCGTCGCAAGGCTTTCTGCGTATATTATACCACATTTGCGGAACAATATCAATGGTTCGGAATAATATTTTTACATTTATCGGAATAATGCAACTGTGTTTTGTATTGATTTGTGTGAAAAGGTGATATTCATTATGTGAACGATTACACTCCTTGAACAATACAAAATCCGCCACTTCTGTCTTTGTGGGGCAGCGGATGGCGGATTTATCGTTTTTGCATGAAAAAACGCCCTCAAAACCGCCGAAAAGAGCGGTAAAAGGGCGAAAATGAGGCATTTTCCATATATAAAGCAAAATTCCATAGCCGAAACCCGATCGGCTATGGAATCTTTTTTGTAAAAGGGCTATAAAAAAGATATTTTTGCCGTTTTGCTTACGGGATTTGAACTTCACATCTTTTGAATAGAAATTTCTCCTTTTGATAATTACAAAAGCCGCAAATATCCCCAACCATTTTCAGCTATACCTACCCATTCAAGCATAGCTGCAAGAACAAACAGCGGATCAAATGTTGACTCCCCAAGTTTCTTTCCATAGTACTGAGTTGCAATTTGATACATTACAGTTTCTGAGCCGCATTTTCCATAACCAACTCTATCGTTACGACCCATTCCCTTAGGTGCTTTTCCGCCACTGCTCTTCAAGAAATCAACTATAATGTCAAATACAGAGAAGTTTATAATTTGATTTCCGAGTTTGTTGCTCTCAAACGCATTTCCGTTTTCAGCAATAGAAATACAACAGTTTCCACCTTTGGGCAGGTCGATAACAACGCGTCCATTGTTATCATACAGTTTATTTTTAATAATATCAGAAGCTTTTTTGCTATTTCGATCAATTTTTCCGAAAATACTCATATCAATATTCTCCGTTTCAATGTTTTCTTTTTGTTTTAATCCTAGCGCAATCAACAATTCTTCGTATCGCTTCTTTACTGTTGGATAAGAAATATCCAATTCTGTCTCGATCGCCTTGATATTTCCACTGCATTTTAGAAAAGTAATCAAAAACGATTTTTGTTCCGTGCTTAGATACTCAAACGGAAAGATTTCCTTGTCAATAGGATATTCTGCTTTGCATTGTGGGCACGATAAACGGCTAATTTGCAATTTGGCGTCGCATACGGGGCAAGTCATAGAATCAAAATTTTTCATATTAGTTCCTCCTGCGAATATATTATAACATATTCAATTTCTTTTGTAAATAAGTAATTGATAAAATTAATTACTTATTTTTGAGTATTTATAGCATTTTTACACATTATAAAAGCAACAACCTTCTACGCACCTATTGTCTTCTCGTCCCGAATAGGGATGGGATTTGAAAGGCCCACTCGAAAATATAGTCGCCTCGGTCGCGTACGCGGTGGCGCGCTTCCGATGCTCCTTATTTTCTCCCTTGTCGCCCTCGCTTCTCCCACCACCGGCGGCGGTCGCGCTCAATGCCCCCGACCTCCTCCGTCGTTTGCCCTTAGGGGCAAGTGATGTTGTGCTGTCGCACAGTGATGTATTGTGCCGATGGCGCAAAGTGATGTGATGTGTTCCTTTCCACGCGCGAAGCGCACATCACAAGGCGAAGCCGTCATCACGCACGAAGTGCGCATCACGTTCCGCTTGCGGAACACATCGCTCCAAAAACGAAAAAGCAGTCTAGTGGACTGCTTTCGTTTTTGGTTGCGGAGGTGGGATTTGTAAGGAGCGGAGCGACGGAATAGCAAGCGCAGCGCAGCGTCAGCACACGGCCTCCGGGTTTGTCTCACAAACGCTTTGCGTTTGCTTGCCCTGTTGCGGTGCCCGAAAAAATCTGCGGGCTTCCGCTCTTCCTTGATTTTTTCGACCGCTGCCACTCGCTCACCTCGCTGCATCCGCCACCGGCGGCGCTCGGATCGCTCCCCCGTCTCGCTACGCTCGTCGGTCTCTAACCCGAAGCCACGGGGCGCAAGCCCCGTCTCCGTAGCAAAAGGAAAACGACACCCATTCGGGTGTCGTTTTCCTTTGGTTGCGGAGGTGGGATTTGAACCACACGGCCTCCGGGTTATGAGCCCGACGAGCTACCAGGCTGCTCTACTCCGCGATATGAGTGGGGTGCTTTGCCTTACTATTATATACTATCCTTTCGAAAAAATCAACCCTTTTTGAAAAAAAGACGAAAAAGTTTTTTCGACAAGGAAAAACGGCACGAGAGGTGGCGGTAGCAAGGTCTCGCCCTGCATACCTTTTCACTCTTCACTCTTCACTTTTCACTCTTCACTCTATTTTGATAACATGATATCAAAATAACCCTGCCACCGGCAGGATTTCATCCGTCGCAGACGGATTTCATCCGAGCACCGCGAGGATTTCATCCGTCGCAGACGGATTTCATTTCGTTTGGCTTGCCCGAAAGGGCAATCATAGTTTTGGCGGGGTGTCCGAAAAGGACAACCCCGCCAAGCCCCCCTACAATGCTTTTTCACTCTTCACTCTTCACTC
>JAFYMH010000024.1 GCA_017556685.1 Clostridia bacterium
GGATTTATAAGGGGCTGCTTCCTTTCGGCATAACCGAACGAAAAACAAAGAAAATAGGTGCTGCGCGTAGTCGTAGCACCTGTTTTTTTCTTTACGTATCGTATCTTTTAAGGTGGAAAACCTTACGGTTTTCTCCTTTTTATCGTTTTTCGTTCTATCGCCGTTCTCTCCCTCTCGTCGTATGTAAATACGCCTTCGGGTCGAGAAACGACGATTTCTGCTCGAAATCAAGCGAGCCCCCCAAAAAAAGGGCTTCGCACTAAGAATTCGGCGTTTTGCTTCTCTCAAATACAAAAGCGATGATAGCGCCAAATTCTTAATGACTCAGCCCTTTTTGTGATATGCTCGGCTGTGCCGAGCGTGATATATTGCCTTTCGGCAACGTGATATTCGCGCAAAAGCGCGAGTGATATACTCGGCTTCGCCGAGCGTGATATGTTGCCGAATGCAACGTTAGAGTGCTTTAGCCCTATCTTCTTTTGGGGATTTTCAATACTGCCCAAAACAATATCATTTTTATTTTCGGGAAACAAATTGTTTGTTTAGCAACCAATCTGCCACGTCAACGATTTTAATCCCTTCATATTGGTATTCAGGGTTTCTTGTTCTTGCTATTACCATTTTAGGATAAGCATCCTTTATTTTAAGCAAAGGTTCTACTTCTCGATGGAACGTGTCAGCGTGGGTTATATTATCAGAAACTTGAATATAAATCTTCTCATTTCTTTTTAACGCCACAAAGTCTATCTCTTTTTTATACAAAATACCAACGTACACCTCGTAGCCACGCCTTAATAATTCCATAGCCACAATGTTTTCGATCACTCTGCCATTATCTAAATTTTTTGTACCGAGCTTGGCGTAACGGAAGGTGTGGTCGCTTAAATAATATTTATCGTTAGATGCAAGATATTTTTTGCCTTTAATATCGTATCTACGGAACTTATAAAAAGCAAAAGCATTGCAAAGATAAGATAAATAATTACCAACCGTCTTGTGATTGATTTTATCCTTATTTGAAGCAAGCGTGTCTGTTATATTTCTTGCGGATGTTATATTCGATACGTTATCCATTAAGAATTGAGAAATTCTATCCATTAAAGCAGGGTTTTTGATATTATATTTTTGGCGTATATCTCTCAAAATTAAAGTATCGAAAACAGTCTCTATATATTCGTATTTATCTTCTTGTTCTTTATACAAGTAAGAACCTGCCATACCGCCTTCAAGCATATAGTCATCAAAAGCAGTGTAGTTGTTAGTCAAACCAAAGTAATCTACGTACTCAGCAAAGGAGAAAGGATATACTTTTATTTCAAACGTTCTTCCCGTAAACAATGTTGCTAAATCAGAACTAAGCAAGAAAGCGTTTGAGCCCGTGATATAAATATCATACGTCTCGGTTGCGTGTAAATTATTTATACATAGCTCGAAGTTGTTGCACATTTGAATTTCGTCAATTAAAACGAAATTGTCCTTGCCTTGTGCATAATTGCTTTCAATATATTGATTCAGAGCCTTGTATTCTTTAAGGTCATCAAATTTTGACAGATTGAAGTTGATGTGAATAACGTTCGCATCAGAAACATTCTTTAGAACGTAGTCCTTAAAGGCTTCTAACAATTTTGATTTACCGGAACGTCTGACGCCTGTTAATACTTTAATATCAGGCGTTGCGATAACGTTAATCATTTTTTCTAAGTAATGTTTTCTTTCAATTAGTTTCATAGAGCAGTCACCTCGCAACCTTATTATATCATATTCATTTCCCAAAATCAATAGTTTTTCAATTTTGGGAAGTAGGTTTTGTAAAAAATAAAAAAGAAAATCAGACCCCGTGTGGAATCTGATGGATTCTCTTAACCCTGCGTAGCAGGATGACTTGTAGGGCGGCGTAGCGCAGCGGCGCGAGGGGAATGAATGACGTGCCGGTGGCACGTCAGAACCCGAGCGTGACCGAGCCGCAGCGAGAACTTGGTGCCGCCGTTTTTTTCAGTTTAGAGTTATGAGGCTCGCAGGACTCCCGTGATGAGCTTGCTTTGCAAACGTTATGATATGATCGCCCGTCTACTCTAAACTTGGCGAAGCCACCCATAGCTTGGCGTAGCTAGTCATAGCCCATAACTTGCCCGAAAGGGCAATCATAGTTTTGGCGGGGTGTCCGAAAAGGACAACCCCGCCAAGCCCCGAAGGGAATTTCATTTCCGTCTCGCTCCGAGCCTTGCAAAGAAGGGGAAGGTGAGCGGCCAGACACAGCCGCAGAAGAGAACGAGGATGAAATAGCGGATGGCGTCGGGGAATGCCGCGTCCCCGAAGATGGCGCCGAGGGGGAGCTTCAGCAGCTCCTTGATGGCAATGGCAAGGGCGGCACCGAGCGTGAACTTAAGGATCTGCCCAAGGAGCGGCGCTTTCGTTTCAAAGCGCACGTATTTGCGCTCGATCGGGGTCATGACGAGAACCCCCGCGGCGGCGCCAAGGAGCGTCCAGGCGTTTTCGCGCGCCGAGAGAAGATTTTCATGGTCGACGCTTGATGGGAACGGGAAAAGCTCCGCGTAGAGCGCGAAGGCAAGCGCCACCGCCGTCATCGCACCGATGGCAAGCAGAAGATGCAGGGTCGGGCGCTCGACACGGAAAAAGAGATGCCCGAGCAAAAGGAGAAGCAGGGCGATGCCGACCGAAACGCCGACGTCAAGCGGCGTATGTACCCCAAGCAGAAGGCGCGAGAAGGCAACGAGGGCGGCTGCCGCGATACACCCTGCGACAAAGATGCCCCGACGCTTACCCGAAAGGCGTCTGCCTGAAAGAAGCGCAAGCACCCCGAAGGTGCCGACGGCGTTCTGCGTATGCCCCGAGGGGAAGGAATATCCGCTTGCCGCCTCGCGCGCGCCCTCCCAGATCGAGAAATTGGGGTCGAGCACCCAGGGGCGGGGGATGCGGCAGGTGATCTTCAGAAATTGGTTGAGAACGGTTCCCGTAAAGCCGACGGCGAGCAGGAAATACCCCCCGCGCTTTGAGATGCACCAAAGGGTGAGAAGCGCCAGCGCCAGAAAGGCGATCTCGTCCCCAAGATAGGTGATCACCCCAAAGACGGCGGCAAGGGCGGGGCAGGCTTGGCGAAGCCTCTCAAGCAGGTAAAGAAGCGGCATTTCAGATCCTCCCCTTGTTTTGTGCGAGATACTCCTCGTAGGTGCCTCTAAAGTCACGGCAACCGTCGGGGGAGAGGGTGATGATGCGGTTCGCAACGGTATTCATCAGCTCGAAATCGTGGGTGGCGAAAAGGATGTTTCCGCCGAAGTCCGAGAGCCCGTGGTTGAGAGCCGAGATCGACTCAAGGTCGAGATGGTCGGTCGGCTGATCGAGCATCAGAAGGTTGGAGCCAAAGAGCATCATGCGCGCGAACATACATCTCGCCTTCTCGCCTCCCGAGAGCACCTCGACCGATTTATAGACGCTGTCGCCCGAAAAGAGCATCCGTCCGAGGAAGCCTCGCAGATATGTCTCGCTCTGATCGCGTGAAACGGGGCGAAGGAAGTCAACGAGGTTTTCCTTGTGCCCCTCAAAGTAGGGGGTGTTATCGTGGGGGAAATACGAGGTCGTGATCGACACGCCGAATTTATAGCTTCCCGAGTCCGGCTCTGCCTCCCCCGCAAGGATGCGGAAGAGTGCCGTGACGGCAAGCTCGTTGCCAAGGAAGGCGATCTTATCCTCCCGACCGACAAGGAAGGAGAGATCGCGAAAGAGCACCTCGCCCGAGACGCTTGCTGCGAGATCCTTGACGGTCAGAATATCCTTGCCCGCCTCGCGGTCGCGGTCAAAGCCGATGAAGGGATAGCGCCTTGAGGAGGCGGGAAGCTCCTCGATGGTCATGCGGTCAAGAAGCTTACGGCGCGAGGTTGCCTGACGGGATTTCGATTTGTTTGCCGAGAAGCGGCGGATGAATTCCTCAAGCTCGCGGATCTTCTCCTCGGCGCGCTTGTTCTGCTGACGGATCATCGACTGCACCATGCGGCTCGACTCGTACCAGAACTCGTAGTTACCGATATACATATTGATCTTGCCGTAGTCGATGTCGACAATGGCGGTGCAGACGTCGTTTAGGAAATGGCGGTCGTGCGAAACGACGAGGACCGTGCCGAAATAATCGGCAAGGAAGTCCTCAAGCCAGAGCACAGCCTCGGCGTCAAGGCCGTTGGTCGGCTCGTCGAGAAGGATGATCTCGGGCTGACCGAAGAGGGCTCTAGCAAGCAGGACCTTGACCTTCTCGCTCTCGCGAAGCTCGCTCATCGTGCGCGAAAGAAGCTCCTCGGACAGTCCCAGCCCGTCGAGCAGGCGCGCCGCCTCGCTCTCTGCCTCCCAGCCGCCCATCTCGGCGAACTCCCCCTCAAGCTCCGAGGCGCGGATGCCGTCCTCGTCGGTGAAGTCCTCCTTTGCGTAAAGGGCGTCCTTCTCCCTTTGCACGGCAAGCAGCCGCTCGTTTCCGCCAAGGATCGTGTCAAGCACCGTTTCCGAGTCGAAGGCAAAGTGGTCCTGACGGAGCACCGAGAGCCTTTCGCGCTCCGGGATCAGGATCTCGCCCGAGGACGGCTCAAGCTCGCGGCAGAGCAGGCGGATGAAGGTCGATTTCCCGGCGCCATTGGCACCGATGACCCCGTAGCACTCGCCGGGGGAGAACTTGAGGTTCACGTCCTTAAAGAGGGTCTGGGTGCCGAAATGGAAGGAGAGGTTGTTTACGGTAATCAATTTTACGTATCCTTTCGCGTTTCAATCCTTTCTATTATAGCACAGGTCTTGGCGCTTTGCAATCGGAGAGGAAAAAATTTCTTTTTTCGTTTTTTCTTGCAATTTCGGTGCCGTTGTGGTATCATGGGAACAGAAAAACCGAGAAAGGATGCTTGCTATGGCTGCAGTTTTAATGCGATTCCCGGGGGGCAGGAGAAAGGCCTACACCATGAGCTACGACGACGGCTCGGTTCACGATAAGCGCTTTGCCGAGACCCTCGCGAGATACGAGATCAAGGCAACCCTCAATATTCAGACGAGGGAGATCGGCTTTGACGCGGGAAAGCTCAGCTGGGACGAGATCAAGGCGCTTGCGGCGTCCCCCCTTCTTGAGATCGCGGCGCATGGGCATCGGCATCTTTCGCTTGCCGCGGTCGAGGACGGCGTTGCCGCCTATGACGTCGTCAAGAACCGCGAGATGCTTGAGGATCAGCTCGGGTGCATCGTGCGCGGTATGGCGTATGCGAACGGCTCGGTAAACGATCGGGTCCTCGAGATCCTTTCCGCCTGCGGCATGGCGTATGCGCGCACGACCGCCTCGACCGAGGGCTTTGAGGTCCCCGCCGACTTTTTGCGCTGGAACCCGAGCTGCCATCATACCACCCCGCGCCTGTTTGATATCGCGAAGACCTTCCTTGAGAGCGAGGAGAGATCCTACCCCTGGCATAACCGCCCGATGCTCTTTTACGTCTGGGGACATTCCCATGAGTTTGCACGAGAGGGAGGATGGGAGCTGCTTGAGAAGCTCTGCGCGTACGTCGGGGGCAGGGACGATATCTGGTATGCCACAAACGGCGAGATCGTTTCCTACGTCAACGCCTACCGAACCCTCATCTTCTCGCACGATCAGTCGCTCGTGCATAACCCCTCGGCAACCGACCTCTTTCTGACAGTCGACCATACGCCGTATAAGATCCCGGCGGGGGAGACGGTACGGTTGTCTTGATGCCCGGGGCATCAAGACAAATGAAATCCCCTTCGGGGATGAAATCGCTTGCGCGATGAAATCCACCTGCGGTGGATGAAATCCTGCTTCGCAGGGTTATTAACGTTGCCGAAGGCAACATATCGCGCTCGGCGAAGCCGAGTATATCACTCGCGCGAAGCGCGAATATCGCGCTCGGCTATGCCGAGCATATCGCAAAAAGAGGCGGAATGCAGTTGCATTCCGTCTCTTTTTATTGCTTAGTTCTTATTTTCCGCGCAGGTGGTGCCGTCGCCGACGAGTCCCAGGCGAAGCGCCGCCTCCTCGCGCATCTTGTATTTTAAGATCTTTCCTGCGGCGTTCATCGGGAAGGCATCGACGAATTCGATATACCTTGGCACCTTGTGGCGCGCAAGCGAGGCGCGGATATACGCCGTCATCTCGTCAAGCGAAACGCTCCCCTTTTCCTTTAGGATAATGCACGCCATGATCTCCTCGCCGTACTTTTTGTCGGGAACCCCGATGACCTGCACGTCGCGAACGGCGGGGTGGGTGTAAATAAACTCCTCGATCTCCTTCGGGTAGATGTTCTCTCCGCCGCGGATGATCATGTCCTTCAGGCGTCCCGTGATGCGGTAGTTGCCCGCCTCGTCCTTGGCGGCGAGGTCTCCCGAATGCAGCCATCCGTCGGCGTCGATGGTGCCGTAGGTGGCGTTTGGCATCTTGTAGTAGCCCTTCATCGTGTTATAGCCCTTGGCGCAGAACTCGCCGTTCTCGCCCGGTCCGAGCTCGCGCCCGGTCTCGGGGTCAACGATCTTGCACATGACGTGGGGGAAGGCGTAGCCAACCGTTTCGGTTCGCACCTCGAGCGGATCGGTCCAGGAGCTCATCGTGTTTCCGGGGGCGCACTCGGTCTGTCCGTAGACCGACACGATCCCCGTCATATTCATCTCGTCGGGGCGTGCGGCGCGGCGCATCAGCTCGGGGGGACAGCCCGCTCCCGCCATGATGCCGGTCCGCATGTGCGAGAAGTCTGTCGAGCGGTAGTCGGGATGGTTGAACATGGCGATGAACATGGTCGGAACGCCGTTGAACGCCGTGATCTTCTCCTGCGTGATGCAGGCGAGCGAGGACTTTGCCGAGAAGTAGGGCATCGGGCACATCGTCGTGCCGTGGGTCATCGACGAGGTCATCGACAGGGTCATGCCGAAGCAATGGAACATCGGGACCTGGATCATCATGCGGTCGGCGGTCGAGAGTCCCATGCGGTCGCCGATGCACTTGCCGTTGTTGACAACGTTGTAGTGGGTGAGCATGACCCCCTTCGGGAAGCCCGTGGTTCCCGAGGTGTACTGCATATTGCAGACGTCGCTCGGGCGAACCGCCGCAGCCATGGCGGCAACCGTTTCGCGCGGGGTCTGCTCGGCGCGCTCCATCGCCTCTTCAAATGTGAGGCATCCCGTCTGTCGGTACCCGACCGTGATGACGTTGCGAAGGAAGGGCAGGCGCTTTGCGTGCAGAGGCTCGCCGGGCGCCGTCGTTTCAAGCTCGGGGCAGAGCTCGGCGATGATCTCGCTGTAGCTTGAGTCAAGACAGCTCTCGATGGTTACCAGCGTATGGGTATCCGACTGACGGAGCAGGTACTCCGCCTCGTGGATCTTATAGGCGGTGTTGACCGTCACGAGCACGGCGCCGAGCTTGACGGTTGCCCAGAAGGTGAGATACCAGGCAGGGAGGTTGGTCGCCCAGATGGCAACCTTCGAGCCCGCCTTGACCCCGAGCGAAACGAGGGCGCGGGCAAAGCGATCGACCTCCTCGCGGAACTCGCGGTAGGTTCTCGTGTAGTCAAGGGTGGTGTACTTAAAGCAGAGCTGGTCGGGGAACTCGGCGGCAACGCGGTCGAGCACCTCGGAGAAGGTGAGGTTGATCAGCTCGTCGGGCTTCCAGATGAACTGACCCGAGCCGTCGTGGTTGAAGTACAGGCTCTTTTTCCCCTCGCGGGTCGAGCCAAAGCGCGACATATAGCTGACAAAATAAGGGAAAACAAACTCGGGGTCGGAAAGCTCCCCCATCCAGTCGGGCTTCCATTCAAGAGAAAGGTAGGCATCGTAATTGACCGACGAGAGGGCGCGCATGACCTCTTTGATCGGCAGAGTTCCCTCACCGATCAGCTGGTAGGCACCCCTATCGTCCGAGTCGCGCAGATGCACGTGATAGATATAGGCGCCAAGGCTCTTGATCGTCCCGTCGGGGCTCTCCCCCTTGTCGCGGTAGGGATGATGGACGTCCCAAAGCGCCCCGAGCGAGTCCGAGGCAAAGGAGTCAAGAAGGGCGCGAAGGCGCGCGGTGTCGGCGTAGATGCCGCTCGTTTTGATAAGAAGCGTCACCCCAAGCTCCTCGGCTAAGGGAAGAAGCTTGTCAAGGGCGCGCCTGACCCCGTCCTCGTTTTCGCTCTGCGCCGTCAGGGCGGCGTAGGGCACGCCTGCGTTCGACGCAAGGCGCAGAAGATCCGAGATCTGATCGACCGCCCCCTCGTCTGCCGACGGGTCAAAGGAGCTGTCAAGACAGGGGATCGAAAGACGGCGCGCGCGAAGCTCGCGACGGGTCGCCGCCGCGTTATATTTATGGAAGGGGCCGCCCCGCTCGGTCAGGGGATCAAAGCGCGGAAGGTTGTAGAGCTCAACGCCCGAAAAACCCATACGCTCGGCAAGCGAGAGCATCTCGTCAAACGAGAGCCCCGCCCAGCCGCGGGTCGAAAAGGAAAGCTTCATCCCTCGTCCTCCTCGTAAACGATCTTATTGAGTGCCGCAAGATAGGCAACGATGCCGGCGCCGACAACGTCGGTCGAAATTCCGGTTCCCGAATAGACGCGGCTCCCCGAGCGAAGCTTGACGAGAGTTTCCGCCATCGCCTCGCGCCCTTCGGTCACGGCGCGCAGACGGAAGTCGTCAAGCTCGAAGTGCCGTCCCGTCAGCTTCTCGATGGTTCGGAAGGCGGCGTCGATCGAGCCGTCCCCCATATGCACGCCCTCGATGACCTCGCCGCCGCGCGTGAGCTTGATATGCGCGGTTGCCGAAACGGCGTTGCCCGAGGTGATGAGGTAATTGTCAAGACGGTAGGTGGGGGGAACCTGCATGGCGTTTGAGGCAACGATGGCGTCAAGCTCGCGAAGCGAAACGCGCTCCTTTTTCGAGGCGATCTCAAAAAACGCCGCCGTCACCCTCGGAAGATCCTCTGCCGAGAGCTCGTAGCCAAGCCGCTTTGCCGCCGCTGAGATCGCGCCCTCTCCGTCGGACGCCGTCAGGTACTCGTCAGAGGGGACCGAAGCCGAGGGGGAGAGCGAAAGTCCGTCGGACGGCTTTTTCGAGCCGAGAGAAGAGATCTTTTCGCAAAGCTCGGCAAGCGAGGTGCGGCAAAGTCGAGACTCGACCCCGAGGGCATCGCCCCTTGCCGAAAGGACCCGTCCGATGCCAAGAAGACTGACGGTATCGATCGGATACGCCGCCCCCGTGATCTGCTCGGCGCCAAGGGCAATCGCCTTGACCGCCGAGGCATCTGCAAGCGAAAGGGTGTTGGCAGAGGAGAAGCCGACCGTAAGCTCGGGTACGCGAAGGCGAAGCTTCGAGAGAAACTCGGGAAGCTCGTCGGGGAGCATGACCCCCGCCGTATCGACGACGGTTACCGTCGCGGCGCCTGCCCGGGCTCCGCGCGAGATCATCTCGCAAAGATAGGCGGGATCGGCGCGGGTCGCATCCTCGCAGACGAGCTCAACGTCGGGGGTGAGCGCTCGGCAGGCCTTGACCGCCGCCTCGACCGCATCGATCATGGCGTCGGGCTTCTTACGGCAGAGATATTCGATCTGCGCCGCGGTTGTCGGGGCAACGACCTGAAGGCGCGCGCGGGGCGCCTCGGCGAGCGCCGCCATCGCTCTTTTGGGGCTTTCGGGATCGCAAAGGTCGATCGGCAGGGCGATCCCCGCGCCCGACACCGTCGAGGCGATCGCCTTGACGGCGAGCGCATCGGTCCGCGAGTCGCCTCTGATGCCCTCAAGCTCGATATAGTCAACCCCGAGACGGTCGATCAGGCGCGCAAGCTCAAGACGCTCGGAAAAGGAGAGCGAGAGCCCCTGCTTCATGGTTTTGTCGCTGATCTGAATGCGTTTCATAGAAAAACCCCTTTGCTTTTGTTCTGTTTTTTCGGCCTCGGGCACAAAAAAAGCCCCCAAAGCCACTCTTGGCTTCAGGGACGA
The DNA here is from genome assembly GCA_017556685.1 of Clostridia bacterium. GTDB lineage: Bacteria > Bacillota > Clostridia > Oscillospirales > CAG-272 > UBA1740. The sequence goes on from JAFYMH010000024.1 coordinate 9,954, forward strand.
AGCATGCTTCGCGGTACCACCCTGATTACCCCCGAAAAGGGAATCACTCAAGCGAGCCTCAGGCAAGGCTCTGTTCTGTAACGGGAACGCCCGTGCCGCATTACTGCCAAAAGGGTTCACGCAGCCGACTCGGGAAGGAGATCGCTCGCGCCCCGCGCACCGACTTGCACCGACCGTCGGCTCTCTATAGCGCTGCTTCACGGCGAATTTTCCGTCAACGTCTTTCAAATAGATGCGTATATTTAACCACGAAAGCGCGTATTTGTCAAGAGATTTATCGGATTTTTTCAAAATTTTTATGAAAAATCACGATTTACGCGCCGGGGGCGCCCTCTTTCGACGAAATGCCTTGACAAACGAGGGGCTCTTTTAGTATAATAACTCTATTAGAAAAGAGCGTCCTTTCGGGATGCATACAAGGTGGACAGAACATTGAGCACGATGGAAAACAAGCTTCGGCAGATCGCAAGCCGCATCAGAGAGCTTCGGGCGGTGACCGGTCTTTCGGTTGAGGAAATGGCAAGGCGGACCGGGACGACGGTTGCCGAATACGAGGCGTGTGAGGCGGGGGAGCGCAATCTTTCGATTGCCTTCCTTTATCACTGTACGCTGAGCTTCGGGGTCGACCTCGGAGACCTTCTTGAGGGAAAGAGCCCGACCCTTCGCTCCTATGCCTTAACGCGGCGCGGAGAGGGACAGCGGATCGAAGAGATGCACGGAATGGTTGGCGAGAGCCTTGCCGCCGACTTTAAGAACCGCATCGCGCTTCCGCTCTATATGGAGCTTGCGCATCGAGAGGGAGCCGAGCTTTCGGACTCCGATCTTCTTACGCACGAGGGGCAGGAGTGCGATATCGTCATCCGAGGAAGGATGCGGATCCGCATCGGGGAGCATACCGAGGTGCTCGGCCCCGGCGACTGCATCTATTACGATTCGGCAACGCCGCACGGCATGATCGCCGAGGGGGACGAGGACTGCGCCTTTTACGCGATCGTGCTTCGCAACCGCGCGGCGCGTGAGGACGAGGCGGCGGCAGAGACCGCCGTTGCAACCCTGCCGATCAAGAGCGACGAGAGCCGACGGATCTATCACGATTTCATTATTCCGACCGAAGAGGGCGGATCACTCAAGGCGATCGACTTCAAAAACGAGGATCGCTTCAACTTTGCCTTTGACGTCGTTGACGAGCTTGGACGGCGAAAGCCCGAGAAGCTTGCGATGCTGCATCTCTCGGGGGACGGGGTCGAGCGGCGCTTCACCTTCCGCGATTTCATGCGCGAGTCGGCGCGAGCCGCCAACTACTTCAAGTCCCTTGGCATCGGTCGGGGCGACCGCGTGATGCTGGTGCTCAAGCGCCACTATCAGTTCTGGTTTGCCATTCTCGGCCTGCATAAGCTCGGGGCGATCGCGATCCCCGCGCCAAACCAGCTCCTTGAGAAGGATTTTGCCTACCGCTTTGAGGCAGGGCGCGTCAAAGCGATTATTGCGACCGCCGACGGCGAGGTTGCCGAGTCGGTCGAGCGTGCCGCCGAGCACACGCCCACGCTCCTACATAAGATCCTTGTCGGCGGAGAGCGGACGGGCTGGAGATCCTTTGACGCCGAGTGTCCGCTTTACAGCAGTCACTACGAGAGAACGGCAGACGCCCCCGCCGGGGACGATCCGCTTCTCATGTTCTTTACCTCAGGCACCTCGGGCTACCCGAAGATCGCGGCACATTCCCACAAGTATCCGCTCGGGCATTTCATCACGGCGCGCTACTGGCATCGGGTCAATCCTGACGGATTGCATCTGACCATCTCGGATACCGGCTGGGCAAAGGCGCTTTGGGGCAAGCTCTACGGGCAGTGGCTCTCGGAGGCGGCGGTCTTCGTTTACGACTTTGACCGCTTTGACGGCGAGCAGATCCTGCCGCTCCTTAAGAAGTACGGCATCACGACCTTCTGCGCTCCCCCGACCATGTACCGCATGCTGATCAAGCAAGATCTCTCGCGATTTGATCTCTCGAGCATCGAGCACGCATCGACCGCAGGCGAGGCGCTCAACCCCGAGGTCTTCCGACGCTTCAAGGAGCATACGGGACTTCGGATCATGGAGGGCTTCGGTCAGTCCGAGAGCACGCTGATGATCGGCAACCTCTCGGGTACAGGCCATAAGATCGGCTCGATGGGTAAGCCCGTTCCGCTTTACCCCGTGCATCTGCTTGACCCCGACGGCAAGGAGGTTCGGACAGGCGAAAGCGGAGAGATCTGCGTCGATATCTCGCGCGGTCTTCCTCCGGGACTTGCCTACGCCTATGACGGAAACGAGGAGATCACGCGCGAGACCTGGCGTGACGGCTTCTACCATACAGGGGACCTCGCCTGGCGCGACGAGGACGGCTTCCTTTGGTACGTTGGGCGCGCCGACGACGTCATCAAGTCCTCGGGCTACCGCATCGGTCCCTTTGAGATCGAGAACGTCATCATGGAGCTGCCTTACGTTCTTGAGTGCGGCGTTTCCGCCGCTCCCGACGAGCTGAGAGGGCAGGTTGTCAAGGCCTCGATCGTGCTCGTTGCCGGAACCGAGGGAAGCGAGGAGCTGAAAAAGGAGATCCAGAGCTACGTCAAGTCCCGCACCGCTCCCTATAAGTATCCGCGTATCGTAGAGTTCCGCGAGAGTCTTCCGAAGACCACGAGCGGAAAGATTTATCCATTCTCCTCAGAATTGCGTGAGGCAGATGGATATATTATTACATCTCTCTACTTAATAGTCTGAAGGCAAGCTTCTGACC
>JAFYMH010000025.1 GCA_017556685.1 Clostridia bacterium
CCCTCGAGAGAAGGCTGCCGTTCGAAATGGCATGCTCCTCGTAGATCTTATAGGTTGTCGGATCCCCCTGACAATCGACAGAAAAGACCATTCCGGGCAGAATATCGTATGCCTTCAGTATCGTATCTCCGCGCTCGACGTCACAGACGACGATATGCGTTGCCCCGTAATCAGAATTCTCGTCCATGGGCCGAACGCTCCCGCGATAGATCGAGATCGGCGTTCCTGCCGTGATCTCCGACGAAATCGAATTGACCTTAATCGTTCGGATCTCGGGAACGTTGGTCCGTCCGCCAATAATCTTTTTCAGCTTAAACATCGTTTTTCCTTCCTTTTTTCATTTCTTATTTGCACACGCGCCGGTAGAGCCGCGTGATCTCGCGCTCGGAGAGCTTTGGAAACAGGCGCCTTGCCCCCTCAAGCTCGGACGGCATCATGCGCGCCCCCGCATCTCCAAGCCGCTTTGGGACCGAGGCGCGCAGATGCGAGCGCGTATCGTGCCGATCCCCCGAAAGCCCAAGCGCCCCAAGCGCCTCAGAGACCGAAAGCCCAAGCTCCCGAAGCTCCCCGAAGCGAGACGCGAGGGGAAGCTCAGCTAAGCTTTCAAGCTCCCGAAACTCAGGGCAGAGCCTTCGTACCTCGATTAGATCCTCTGCCGCCATTTTGGCATAGTCGGGCAAAGAAGCACTCTCCTTCTCCGCTTCCTCGGGGATCGGCGTTTGCTCGGTATCCTCAAGGTCGGTGTCGGCGGAGATGTCCTCACCCATGGGGGGTTGACAGTCATTTTCCATCATTTCGATAGTCCTCTCGTTTTCCATATAACCTTCCTTTCTCATTTGCGAAGATCCTCGTTTGAGCGGATCACGCTTGCGCGAGGCTCGGCATCGGGGCGGTTCGGCGCCTCGATCCTGCCGCCGCGGTTGGTGGCGTAGGGATTTTTGCCCATCTCCTTCTCCTTCATCGTCTCACCTCCCTTCACTCTCGTACAGGATGCCTCCCGCCTCCTCCTTGATCGAGGCGGCGTACTCTGCGATCCTCTTTGCGGTCGCGCTCGACGCGCCGACGGCGCGTGCATAAAGATAGGCGCTGTCGTAGTCAAGACCGTTGTACATGATCTCCTTTAAGACCGCGATCCGCATATCCGGCCCGCCGTTTTTGAAATCGCGGCTGCCGTACGCGTCGCACATCCGTGCGAAAAGCTCGGCGTTCTCGCCCGAAAGCCCCTCGGCAACGGCGTAGCGATAGCCGTCCTCATAGCTCTCGATCCCGTCTCTTGCCATGCGCTGGATCGCCGTCTGTAGGCTACTGATCTGCTTTTTGTCGTACTTTTCAAGGTATGCGTCGTACTCTCTCTCCCGAGCAGCCTTCGCCCTTGCAAAGCCCTGCTCGGCGCTTTTCCTTGCGGCACGGTAGGCAGAGTCTGCCGCGTCGCCGAGATAGTCCGCATAGCCCGAGCGGCTAAGCCCGCGCCGAGCGAGACTCTCGCCAAGGGTCCCGTAGCCAGGCGCCGAGCGGTCTCTTTCAAGAGCCGCCGCGGTATTCGCCATGCCGAGCGTCTCTCTTGCCTCGGTCAGGGTCCCCCCAAGATACTCGGCATAGCTTTTCGGGCGATTTTGGATCTCCCGAAGGCGCGTCAGCTCGTCAAAGCGCTCGTTTTCCTCTTGAAGTGCCTCAAGTACCGACTTTTTGTTGCTCGTTTTGCTCAAAGGCAGTTACCTCCTCCTGCTCGCGAAGCCGTTTTCGGAAGAACTCCGCCTGATCCTCGGCGTAGGGATAGTGCGCCCGCTCCTGCAGCTGCCAATAGAGGCAGAGCGTATGCGGATCCGAAACGTCTCCGAGAGTTCCCTCTCTGAAATTCTGAAGATTCTTTTCCCAGACCGCCTCGCGCCCCGTCTCGGACGCCACGCCGACCTCGGCTGAAAAGAGATAGCCGTCATCGATCGTAAAGCTTCCGTCAAGCTCGCTCTTGCGGTAGAAATCGTAGCGGTTGAAGGTCAGATTCTGCATCCGTCCCCACGCGTCGCGATAGGCAAGCTCGCGCACCTCGTCGGCAAAGGCGAGATAATGCAGGAAGATCAGACGGTCGATCGCGGCGTAGGCGGCGTTCTTCATGCGCCGCTTGCTCTCAAGGCGCCCTGCCGCCTGCGAGACCTGAAGCTGTCTTGCAAAGCCCGACATATTCCCCGAATTGACGTCCATTCCCTGGTAGGTATCCGAGATGCCGATGATGCGCTTGGCGTGATCGTAAAGCCGCTCCGCCTCAAGCACGTCCTGGGAAATATCGGGGGTGGTGTCAACCTTTCCGTACTGTGCCGCGCTCTCCCCGGGGCGCAGGCGAATGACCTGACCGAAAACGCTGTTCGAAACCGAGATAACGGCGTCCTCGGGGACGATCGGCGTGACCGCCGCGCGCATCAGCTTCTGCATGATGCGGCTCTCGACCTTGTTGATCTGCTGCTGCTGCGGACGGATATACTCACAGTCCGACTGTCCAAAGAGGCGTCTGTCGGCAGAGGTGTTCTTGCGGATGACGATCGGGAACTCGCGCGGCAGATAGTACGGAAGTCGAGTCTTTACCCCAACGACGGTATCGCGAAGCAGGATCGGCGTCTCGGGCGCAATGCTCGAGCCGTCCGAGAGCGGGATGATGCGGCTCGGCTCCTCGGCGTCAAGCGGCCGTCCCTGCCCGTCTCGGCGGCGGTAGTATCCGACCGAGTCCTCAAGCTGTGCCTTTCCCGAAAAGACAAAGCGCGAGATCTCCTCGTCCTCCCCTCGGTAATAGCAAACGACGACGGTTGCCGTCTCGTCGCGATCCTCCCCCGCCGTCTCGCTCTCGGCTTCTGCCGCCGTATCGGGACTGACGCCGTAGCGGCGGCAAAGCTCCGATCGGGTCGTATCAAAGCGCAGAAAGCAGTAATCCATATCCTCGATACGGTAGATGTCGGGCTGTGGGAAGAAATCGCGGGGCGAAATGCAGGATACGCGAACGCCGCCGCGGACCCCTCCCTCGGAGATCGAGTCGTCCCACTCGACGAGCCAAACGCTTCCGCCGAGGATGTAGGTATAGCGCTCGTCAATATCGTTAAGCTCCCCAAACGGAAGCGCCGCGCGTACCGACGTGCAGAGCCGCTCGATCGATTTGGCGAGCCGCTCGCGCGCCTCGCTGTAATGCCGAGCGCTGACCTTCGGCATCGGAAGCTCGGAGGATACCTGGGTTTCGATGATCTCGTAAGTAATGTTGCGAACCGCCCCCGCTCTCTCACCCGAGCCGTCGATGCGATCGTCCCCCCGATACTGCGCCTCGTGTCTGGCAAAGTCCTCGTGGATCGGTGCCGCCGCTCGGCGCGCACGCTCGTAAAGCTCGGAGAAAAAGTCGAGTCGCGGTATGCGTTTGTCGATTTTCATGTGTTTCCTTTCCTTCGGTGTTGCTTTCCGTCCCTATTCGGGAAGCCCGTAGCGCGCGATCAGAAGCCGTCTTTCCTCGGCGCTCGCGTTCGCAAAATCCTCGTGCATATCGTCGGTCCAGGGACGGCGCACGACGCTTTTTTCGATCGGCTCGGGGCGGCTGAAGTAGATCGCAAAATAGCGAAGTGCATCGGGGGCGTGGGTGAGCGCGTGCGGCTCGCTTGACACGTCGCTCGGGTCGCATCGGTCGCTCTCCAGCATCGGCAGGCATCGGATCAGCTCAAGACACGAGCGCGAGATCCGAAGGCGCGGGGGATGCCCCTCGGCGGCTTTGAGCAGCTCCTTGACGGCAAGCCAGCCGGTCACGCGGTCGTTTGCGCTCCTTGTCAGGGTCAATCCGTGCTCGGCAAAGAGAAGCGCTCGTGACCTTCCCGACTCCTGACTCCGCGCCCAAAGGTCGGGCGGGGCTAAGGTGGCGTAGATCCTCTCGGACGGCGGCGTCAGCGCAAGGATCTCGCGGCAGGCGTCCGAGATGATGCGGTTCGATACGCAATGCTCGCGGTAGACGTGTACTCCCCCCTCCTCGTCGAGCGCGATCCAAAGGCAGGCGAGGCGGTCAAGCCCGTAGTCGATCGCGCGGTATTTCCGCCAGGTGGGTGGGATGATCTCGGGGGGTACGGTATGGGTTTCGTAAGAAAACTCGGAGAAATACCGTCCCGAAAAGAGATTCCAGTCCCCGTCAAGGAGCGCGCGCCGCTCGGACTCCGGCAGGGCAAGAAGCCGCCTTTTGTACCCGGGATCCCCTTCGGCAAGAAAGGGATTGTCGTCAATGCGCGAGGGGAGATAACGCCGCGTGCCCGATTCCCCCTCGATGACCTCCCCCGGGGGTGCGGGGTCGATAAACCGCTCCTTGACCCAGGCGTGACCGATCCCGCCGGGGTTGGTCGAGGACTTTACCTGCTTCGGAAAGCCGTTCGCTCCGCGGATGCGCGAGAGCATATACAGATACTGAAACTCGGTAAAGTGCGTCAGCTCGTCAAAGCGGATAACGTCGTACTCGGCGGATTGGTACTGAAAGACGTCCGACTCCACGGCAGAGTAGCCAAAGTCGATCAGGCTTCCGTTTGAAAACCTCCCGACGTGCGCCGAGGCGTTGTAGGTGTAGACCGAGCGCGGATAGAGCCCGAGACTGACTCGGATGAGCGACTTTTCAAGCTCGGCGTAGGTTCGCCTTAGGATCAGCTGCTTCGATCCCGGATAGCGAAGCGCAAATAGGAGCGCGTCGACAAGCTGTCCAAAGGATTTGCCGCCCCCGGCAGCGCCCCCGAACAGAACCTCGCTCTCCGACGCCTCGATAAACGCCGCCTGCCGCTCGGTCACCGAAAGCGAAAGCTCAGCCACCCTCCGTCTCCCCCCGACCGATCACGCGAACCGTCACGTCAAGCGACGAGGCGCCCGCCGTCCCCTCGCTTCGCTCGTCAAGCTCGCCGAGAAGAAGCTTCACAAGCGACGAGTCAAAGCGCTTTGTCAATCCCCCGACCGTCAGATAGTCCGAAAGAAGCATGCGGCACTCGCGGTAGGCATCCCCCATCTCGCCGCCCTCTCGGGCAAGCCGAAGCAGATCGAGATTCCCGATGCCGAGCAGAGCCGCCGCCTCTGAAAAGGTTGGGATCGCGCCGTTTGCGATCGTTTCCCGAAAGTATAAAATCATCTTTTGCGCATCGCCGCGCTTTGGCTTCGCATTTTGCTTTCCCATTCCCTTTTCTCCTTTCATCCGATCTTCCGATAAGGCTCAACCGCCCCTCTGCGTAACAGAGGATCTCCCTCGCAAGTGTCTTTGTCCCCTGCTACGTGACTATTATATCACCTCTCGCGCGCCGAAAAGGATGGTCACATTCCAAAAATCGCAAAAAATCAAGCCCTGTTTTTGTGCAAAAGCAACAAAAATAGGGCTGTCACATTTGACGAGACCGAAAAAAGGAACTATAAAAAGAGGCGGAATGCGTTTGCATTCCGCCTCTTTTCGTGATATGCTCGGCTATGCCGAGCGTGATATTCGCGCATGGCGCGAGTGATATACTCGGCTGTGCCGAGCGTGATATGTTGCCGCTTCGCGGCAACGTTAGGAGTTCTCTTGGGACGATTGCAAGGGAAACTAAAAAAAGGCTCCCTTGTGCAAAGGGAGCTCCGCCGAAGGCGGTGAGGGATTGTCTTTTGCGAAACCCCAACCTTTCCGAGTCCCTCCGTCACGGCAAGCCGTGAGTGGCGCACAAAGAGGCGGGAACGGCTCGCCGTGAGGCTTGTCGTTTTGGGTCTACTTAGACTCTAATACACCTTCGGGTCGCAAACGACGCTTCTCGCCTAAATCTGATGCGCCCTAGAAAAAGAGGCTGTCTCAAATTCGAATTTGAGACAGCCTCGAAATGAAATATTCGATTTTCAGCTTTGCGTGGCACAAAAAAAGACGGTCAAGCCGTCTTTTTTGTGAGATGCCTTCTTTCCTTACGATATACCGTCATAAATACCCCAAGATGCGCCGCCCCCGTCAGGATCCAGGAGATGGGATAGGAAATGTAAAGCACCCATGCCTCGGGGAATGCGGCGAAGACCGTCATGACCCAAACGATACGAAGCAGGCAGGCACCGACAAGCGAGGTCACCATTGGAAGGACCGCGCGCCCGAAGCCTCGGATCGCGCCGCAGACGGTATCCATGATCCCGCAAAGGAAATAGAATCGGCAAATGACCCGCATACGGGCAACCCCCGCCGCAACGGCGTCGGGTGCGTCAGGCAGATAGAGGAGCAAAAGCTTTGGCGCAAGCGCCGTCAGAACCGCCCCAACGACAATCGCCACGCCAAAAACGAGAAGCACGGTATCCCGCAAAACGTAAAGGGTACGCTTCGCTTTCCCCGCCCCGACGTTCTGTCCGACAAAGCTGACCGCCGCATACGAGAAGGCATACATCAGCTGGTAAAGGAAGCCCTCGATGTTCGAAGCCGCCCCGTTCCCCGCCATCACGACGGGACCGAGCGAGTTGATCGAGCTTTGGATCAGAACGTTTGAAAGACTGAAAAGCGCGCTCTGGATCCCCGCCGGCAGACCGCACCGAAGCATCTGCAAAAGGAAGGGGGTATGGATCCCAAGACTTGAAAATCTCAGCCTGCAGGGATCGTCAGACGGCAGACCAAAGAGCCTTGCAACGACGAGCAGAGAGGAAACGAGATGCGACAGGACCGTACCGAGCGCAACACCCGCCACGCCCATATCGAAGACCACGACGAGCAGAAGATTCAAAAGAACGTTTGAGGCGCCCGCGATCATCAGATAGATCATCGGACGGCGGGTGTCCCCCCTTGAGCGCATCACGGCACTGCCGAAGGTATAGATCATAAAGAAGGGCGAGCCGAGGAAGTAGATCCGCATATAAAGCGAGGCAAGCCCGATGACGTCGTCAGGCGAGCCCATCAGGGAAAG
>JAFYMH010000026.1 GCA_017556685.1 Clostridia bacterium
TGGCGGTCGGAATCTTCATCAACTACCTCCTCCCGGGGCTTTCGCCGCTTGCTTATACCGGGATCCGTATTCTGATCCTTCCTCTGATCGTCGGGGTCGGGTATGAGTTTATCATGACCGCAGGAAAGCACGACAACGCCCTGACCCGTCTTCTCTCGGCGCCCGGGCTCTGGATGCAGCGCATCACGACCAAGGAGCCGGACGAAAAGCAGCTTGAGGTGGCGATCTGCGCCCTCAAATACGCCCTCGCCTCCGAGTTCCCGGACTTTGACCGCGACGCCTATACCTACCGTCCCGAAACCGCGCCCGACAAGGATGCCGCAAAGGACGAGGGCGAGCCAACGGCATGAAGCTAAAAGAGCTTATCGAGGCACTCGTCGGCTGCGGCGTTCCGAGAGAGGATGCCGAGCCTGAAGCACGCATCCTTTTTGAAAGGCTCGGCGGGATCTCCCCCATCCGACTTTTGACAAGCGACCCCGATCTACCGATTGACGTCTTCGGCAAGGCGCTTTCGAGGCGAGCCGAGGGCGAGCCGCTTGCCTATATTCTCGGCGAGATAGATTTTTATAAGGAAAGCTATTTCGTTACGCCCGACGTTCTGATCCCGCGCTCGGATACCGAGCATCTCGTGGAGTACGCCGTGCGGCATCTGCCCGAAAACGCCGTCTTTGCCGATCTCTGCACGGGAAGCGGATGTATTGCGATCTCGATTCTGGCAAACCGCCCCGATACGCGCGCGATCGCGGTCGATCTTTCGGACGCCGCGCTTGCGATCGCTCGAAAAAATGCCGAGCGAAACGGCGTGCTCTCCCGAATCGACTTTGTAAAGCAGGACGTCCTTCTCCCCTTTCCCCTGCCAAAATGCGATGCGATCCTCTCAAACCCCCCTTATATCGCATCGAAGATCATACCCACGCTCTCAAGGGAGGTTTCGCGAGAGCCGAGCTTGGCGCTTGACGGCGGAGCCGACGGGCTTCTCTTTTACCGCACGATGCTCGCCTATCTCCCCTCTCTTATAAAGGAGCGCGGCTTCCTTTTGTTTGAGATCGGCTACGATCAAAGGGAGAGCCTTCTCGCACTTTCAAAGGATCTCTCGCTTTCCTGCGAGGTCCGCTCCGACTACGGCGGGAACCCCCGCATGGCGATCCTTCGCCGTCCTTAAAAGTCGCAAGGAGCGCCCCCCTCGCATATCCTTTCGTTGGATAACCGATCCGACGAAAGGACGCCCATGAATCAACCGAAACTGCTCCTGCTCTTCGGGGGCGGCGGATACGAGCACGAGATCTCGCTCCGCTCGGCCGCCGCCTTATCCGACGCTCTTCGAGCCGCCGCCTATCCGCATATGACCGCAGGGATCGCAAGGGATGGCACGTGGTATCTCTATCACGGCGACCCGGAGCAAATCGCCGACGGCTCCTGGGAAAGCCAAAAGCAGGCGCTTTCCCCGATCCTTCCCTGCCCCGGCGGGATCCTTTTGCTCGACTCGCGCGAGGAGATCGGCGGCCTCGTCGTTTTCCCCTGCACGCACGGCGTGGGAGGAGAGGACGGACGGCTGCAGGGACTCCTCGAGCTTTACGGGATCCCCTACGTCGGGTGCCGCACCGAGGCCTCTGCCGTCTGCATGAACAAATCCCTTACCAAGGATCTTCTCTCGCTCCACCGCATTCCGATGGCGGGCAAGGTCGCGGGGACCGTTACCGACGTGAGCGATGCTGTTCGGCTTCAAAATCGTGCCGAGGAGCACTTTCTCTACCCGATGTTCGTTAAGCCCGCGCGGTGCGGCAGCTCCCTTGGCGCATCGATCGTCAGACACCCCGACGAATGCAAGGGCGCTATCCTTGGCGCCTCGCGATTTGACTCTGCCGTGATGGTCGAGCGCTTCGTCAAGGGACGGGAAATCGAGCTTGCGGTGCTCGATTTCCCGGGCACCCCTCTGCTCGTCTCCTCACCCTGTGAGCCGATCTATCGCGCAGACTTTTACGATTACCGCGCAAAATACGAGGGGAAGGGCGCGCGTCTTGCGATCCCCGCCCAAATCCCACAGCACGCCGCGTCGATCCTTCGCTCGCTTACAAAACGGATCTTCAGGATCCTTGGCTGCCGACACCTTGCCAGGATCGACTTTTTCCTCACCGACGAGGGCGCGGTCCTTTTCAACGAGATCAACACGCTCCCCGGTATGACGGAGGCAAGCATTTTTCCTTCTGCGATGGAGCATCTCGGGTACCCGATCGCGCGTTGGCTGCCGATGCTCGCGAAAGCGGCGGAGAGCGGCTCTTGATCGGCGTTTACGATAGCGGACTCGGAGGGCTCGGCGTCCTTCGCGCGCTTCGAAAAAGAATGCCGAGGGCAGATCTTCTCTATCTTGGGGACACCCTTCATCTGCCGTATGGCGAAAAACCCCCGGGGGTTCTGCAAAATTATGCGGAGCAAGCCTTCGCTTTTTTTGAAAAGCAAGCGATCTCAGCTCTCGTCGTCGCCTGTGGGACGGTGAGCGCAACGGTGCTTGAAAGCGGTCGGCCTTGCGCCCACCGTTACCCGATCTTTGGGGTCGTGAGACCCGCCGCCGAGCGAGCGCTTGCGCTTGGGTGCCGAAGGATCGCCGTTCTTGCAACCGAGGCAACCGTCAAAAGCGGCGTTTATAGCCGTCTGCTCCGACAAGGGCGCGCCGAGCAGCTTTCGCTCGGGTGCCCCTCGCTCGTTCCCTTAGCGGAGAGCCGAGCGGCTTGCCGATCCGATCGGCGCTTTATGCGGGAAATAGAGGCAGAGCTTTCTCCCCTGCGCGACTTCTCCCCCGACGCCATCATCCTCGGTTGTACGCATTTTCCTCTCTTTGCCGAGTGCATCGGGGAGCTTTACCCGTCGGCAGTTCTCATTGATTGCGGCGCCGCCGCGCTTGACGCCCTCCCCGCAAGGCTTTTTGAGGTCGGGGGTGGGGAGAGCACCTACTGTGTAACCGGCTCGCCCGAGCTTTTTCGCGCATCGGCTGAGCGGATGGGGCTCCTTGATAGACGGGAGACCGTGCGCAAGGTCAGGCTTTAGTACAAAATTCATCAAATAACCAAACGGTAAAGGAAAGAAAAACAATGGCAAGCTACAGAAGAGGAAGAATCAACGACGCGGTCGCAAAGGAGCTTTCGATCGCACTCCGCGAGGCGCGCGACCCGAGAATCGTCTCGGCGCTCGTCAGCGTCACGCACGCCGAGGTTTCCGCCGATCTCAAGATCGCAAAGATCTACTTTTCCTCTATGGGGGATAAAAAGGAGGTCCTTTCGGCGCTTCGCTCGGCAAGCGGCATGCTCCGCAGGCATCTCGCGATGACCCTGAATCTCCGCGTCACCCCCGAGCTTCTCTTCTATGCCGACTCCTCGATCGAGCACGGCGCGCACATCGCCGAGCTTTTGCACGGCATCGAGTCTGCCAAAGCAGACGGCGGGGAGGAAAACGAGTGAAGAGCCTGACGCTAAGGAAGCTTTGCGAGAGGATCGCGGAGCTAAAGGATCCGATCGTCGTGATGCACGCACGCCCCGACGGGGATACCGTCGGCTCGGCGGTGGCAATCGTTCGATTGCTTTCGATGCTGGGCAAGAAAGCGAGCGCCGTCGCGCCCGACCCGATCCCGAAAAGGCTGGCCTTCCTGACCGAGGGGATCGACCTCTCGCCGTCCTGCCTTGATAGACTGGGGGCCGACGTCTTGACCCTTGACGTTGCGTCAAGAGGGCAGCTCGGGAATCTTCTTGAGCGCCTTGTCGGCTCGCTTTCGCCGAGCCTGATGATCGACCATCACGAGCGGGGCGAGGCATACGCCGACGGCTATATCCGTCCCGACGCCGCGGCGGTCGGAGAGATCATTTTCGACCTTGCGAAGGAGATGCACGCCCTTGGGATGATCGGCTCGCTCCCCCTTGAGCTTCTGACTCCGATCTATGCCGCCATCTCCTCCGATACGGGATGCTTCAGGTATTCTAACGTCACCCCCCATACGCACGAAGTTGCCGCTGAGCTGATCTCTCTCGGCGTGAACGCCGCAGAGATCAACCGCCTGCTTTTCGACGTCAAAAGCGAGGAGCAGCTTCGGGCGGAGGGATACGTGCAAAGCCACCTTTGCCTGCATCCGAGCAGACGGATCGCCTCAATCGCCATCTCCTCCGAATGCCGAGGGGAGCTGGGTTTGCTTGACGAGCATTTTGAGACGGCGATCGACGTGGTGCGCTCGCTTGAAGGGGTCGAGGTCGCCGTTACCGTCAGAGAAACCCCCGACGGGCGCTTCAAGGCCTCGCTTCGCTCAAGCGGCGCAGACGTCGCGGCGATCGCCGCCTCGCTCGGAGGCGGAGGGCACGTCCGTGCCGCCGGCTGCAGTCTTGACGCCGAAAGCGCCGAGGCGGCAAGGCTCGCGGTCGTTCAAAGGGTCTGGGAAGCCATCAAAAGCCCCGAAAGCACTTGACTTTCCGAGTCTGCGGTGCTAAAATATACACTTAAAGGACACTGAATTCACAAGGAGATACTTCTATGGCAGAATTGCTTCGCTCCGAGGACAAAAGAAGCTGCTACTGTGCCGAGCTTTCGGCACGCGATCTTGGCCGCCGCGTTTGCGTCATGGGCTGGACTCAGAGGCAGAGAAACCTCGGCTCGCTGATTTTTATCGATCTGCGCGACCGCACGGGAATCGTTCAGCTCGCCTTTGACGAGAAAACCGAGGAATCGATCTTCGAAAAAGCCTTCTCGATCCGCTCGGAATACGTGCTTTGTGCCAAGGGAACCGTCCGCAGCCGCGGCGAGGGCGCGATCAACCCGAATCTCCCGACGGGGGAGATCGAGATCGCCGTTGACGAGCTTAAGGTGCTCTCTGCGGCAGAAACCCTCCCCTTTGAGATCACGGAAAACTCACCCGTGCGCTCCGACGTGCGACTTCGCTACCGCTACCTTGACCTGCGCCGTCCCGATATGCAGCGCAACCTCCTCACTCGCTCGCGTGTCGGAAAGATCGCGCGCGACTACTATGAGAAAAACGGCTTTATCGATATTGAGACGCCGAACCTGATCGCCCCCACCCCCGAAGGCGCCCGCGATTATCTCGTTCCGAGCCGCGTGCACCCCGGCAAGTTCTACGCGCTTCCGCAGTCACCTCAGCTTTATAAGCAGCTTCTCATGCTCTCGGGCTACGACCGCTATTTCCAGATCGCCCGTTGCTTCCGCGACGAGGATCTGCGCGCCGACCGTCAGCCTGAGTTTACCCAGATCGATACCGAGATGTCCTTCGTCGATGAAAACGACGTCATGCAGATGCACGAGGGCTTTTTGAAGGTCCTCATTAAGGAGCTGTTCGGCAAAGAGCTCTCCGAGCCCTTCATCCGCATGCCTTACAAGGAAGCAATGGAGCGCTTTGGCTCGGACAAGCCCGACCTTCGCTTCGGCTTTGAGCTAAAGGATCTCTCGGGATACCTTGCAGCATCGGAATTCAAGGTCTTCTCGGGCGCCATCGCCTCGGGCGGATCGGTTCGCGGAGTCAACGTAAAGGGCGGCGCACGCTTCTCCCGCAAGGAGATCGATTCGCTTACGGAGTTTGCCAAGACCTACCGTGCGAAGGGCCTTGCATGGCTCAAGTACTCCGAGGGAGGAGAGATCTCCTCCTCGTATGCGAAGTTTCTCTCCGACGCCGAAAACGAAGCGATCCGCTCTGCGCTCTCGGCAGAGCCCGGCGACCTGCTTCTTATCGTTGCCGATAAAAACAGCGTTGTTTTCGACGCTCTCGGAGCTCTGCGCTGCGAATGTGCAAAGCGCCTTGGCCTCCTTGATCCCTTCAACTTCAAGTTCCTTTGGGTCACCGAATTCCCGCTCTTTGAGTATGACGATGGGGACTCTCGCTTCTACGCCAAGCACCACCCCTTCACCAGCCCCATGGACGAGGATCTGCCTCTCATGGAAAGCAACCCCGCCTCGGTTCGCGCAAAGGCGTACGATATCGTGCTCAACGGCACCGAGATCGGCGGCGGCTCGATCCGTATTCACAGCGGTGAGATCCAGGCAAAAATGTTCGAGATCCTCGGCATGACCCCCGAGGAGGCGCACGAAAAGTTCGGCTTCCTGCTTGACGCCTTCAAGTACGGCGTTCCGCCGCACGGCGGCCTTGCCTTCGGCTTTGACCGTCTTGTTGCTCATATGCTCGGCATCACCGACATCCGCGACGTTATCGCCTTCCCGAAGGTGCAAAA
>JAFYMH010000027.1 GCA_017556685.1 Clostridia bacterium
AACATTCTATCATACTTTGCAGAAAAATCAAGAGGAAAATAAATATTTTTTGAAAAAATTGCGAAAAATATCAAGTTGCCTCGTTTGAGCGCACAATTCTGCCTTTGCCGAGGCGGAGCACCTCAATGGTGTCGACCGTGAAAAGTCGGGGAGCCTCGGGCTTCTCGTCAAGGCGCACCTTGACGGTTTCAAGCAGGGGGCGAGTCTCGATCACCGTCCCGTTTCCCGCGGAGGTTGCAACGTAGGATCCGACAGGGGGCGTTTTCTTCAGCGCCTGCTCGTAGATCTCATGCTCGTAGCGGAGACAGCACATCAGTCTGCCGCAGGCGCCCGAGATCTTAGCGGAATTGAGAGAGAAATTCTGCTCCTTTGCCATCTTGATCGATACCTGCACGAAATCAGAAAGGAAGGTAGTGCAGCAGAAGGGGCGTCCGCAGGCGCCGAGTCCTCCGATCATTTTTGCCTCGTCGCGTATACCGATCTGCCTTAGCTCAATGCGCGTGCGAAAAACCGAGGCAAGATCCTTGACAAGCTCACGGAAGTCAACGCGGGATTCTGCTGTGAAGTAGAAAAGGAGCTTACTGTTGTCGAAGGTGTACTCAGCATCAACGAGGCGCATCTCAAGCTTATGATCCTCGATCTTCTGACGGCAGACGACGGCGGCGTCAAGCTCGGCGCGCCGATTTTTTTCCGCCCTCTCGAGATCCTCTTGGGTTGCCTTTCTCAGAATCCTGCGAAGCGGTTGCGTGACTCCTGAGCTCGGGATCCTGTGGTTGGCAATCACCACAGAGCCGATCTCCATTCCGCGCGACGTTTCAACGATGACGCGATCACCAACCGAAAGGGAAAGTCCGTTCGGCGAGAAAAGGTAGCTCTTTCCCGCGTTGCGGAAGGAAACGTCCGCAACCTCGGTCAGTGCGCTCGGGTCGACGCTTGCATCAAGCGCTTGATTTGTATATTCTTCGTTCATTTATCTTCCTTTCCGTGCAGATCAGATTGCGGCAAAGGCAGAGCTTGCAAGTGCCGTTAGGGTGATCTGTACGTTTGCATTGGCGTTGAGATCGAAAATGGCGCGGCGGACGGCAGCCTCGGCCGCAAACAGGCGCGCGAAATCTCCTTGTCCCGCAAGTCGGGTTGCCTCGGAACGATCAAGGAAAAAGAGAAGCTTGGCATCCGGAAAGCGCCGCACCGAGCAGAGATCCCGCATAGCATCTCCGAGCATTGTGAGAAGCTCGGTAAGCTCCGCGCGCTTTGTCGGAAGCTTCATCGTTGCCGTATAGATCGCCGAAAAGCTTCTTGCCTCGGCAAAGGCAAGGGCAAGCTCAGAGACGGTTTGCCGCTTTTTGAAAAGCTCGGTTTGGGTTTTTGGAGAAAGCAGGCGAAGAGCCTCGCCGATCCTTCCGTCTGCCGCGGAGATGATGGCAGAGAGCTTTTCGGGGGAGCTTTTGGCAAGGGCGGAGGCCTCTCGGCTCGTTTTCAGAAGATGCTCTTTGAGATGAGCATCCTCGACGTAGCCCATTCTCAAAAGCTGGGTACGGCTTCGGATCGTCGGAAGCATTGCCTCACAGGATTCGGTGAGAAGCAGTATCAAAACGTTCGGGGGCGGCTCCTCAAGCGAGATGAGAAGCGCGTTCTGCGCCGCCGGCGTCATGGTGTGGGCGTCAGAGATGATGAAGACCTTATAGTCAAGCTCGGTTGCAGAAAGTGCGATCTCCGAGCGAAGCGTGCGGATCGCCTCAACGCTGATCGTTGCCTTTTCGCCCCGATCGAGGAAACGGACGTCGGGGGTTTTGTCTGCAAGAATTTTTTTGCAGGCGGCGCAGATGCCGCAGGGAAGGGGGGAGGTCGGATCGTCCTTGGCTTCGCAGCAGACCGCAGCCGAAATGAGACGCGCAAAGGTGCGCTTACCGCTTCCGCGTCTGCCCTCGATCAGGTAGGCGTGCGAGAGTCGACCGCTTCGGGCGGTTTGCCCGATTCTGCTTTTGATCTCGTCGGAGCCGACGAGCGTCGGAAAATACGGCATCACATCACCTCCAGTCTTACTATATGATTATAGCAAACTCAAAGCCGAGTGTCAATCATTTTTTGTTTTTGCGCAAAAATTCGCATAATCTATTGTAAAAATGGGAAAAGAATGTTATAATATCGAGGTATAGCGGCATCCGATGCGTCGGGGCGCTTTGGGAGGAAACAAATGGCTAAGGAAAAGTTTTATATTACGACTGCAATTGCATACGCATCGAGAAAGCCGCATTTCGGAAATACATACGAGATCATTATGACCGATGCGATCGCGCGCTTCCGCCGTCAGATCGGTCAGGACGTTTTTTTCTGCACCGGAACCGATGAGCACGGTCAGAAGATCGAGAAGCTTGCCGAGGAGGCGGGGATCTCCCCTCAGCTTTACGTTGACGGTGTTGCCGACGAGATTCGCGGCATCTGGAACCTGATGGGCTCGAGCCACGATTATTTCATCCGTACCACCGACGAGAGCCACGTCCGCGCCGTTCAGAAGATCTTCCGCCGCTTTTATAACAGCGGTGACATCTATAAGGGGCAGTACGAGGGCTGGTATTGCACGCCCTGTGAGTCCTTCTTTACCTCCACGCAGGTTGCCGACGGCAAGTGCCCCGACTGCGGCCGTCCCGTCGAGCAGGCGCAGGAGGAGGCGTATTTCTTCAAGATGTCGAAGTACGCCGACAGACTGATCCGTCATATCGAGGAAAATCCCGGCTTCATCGAGCCCGAATCTCGCAAAAACGAGATGATGAACAATTTCCTGAAGGCAGGACTTCAGGACCTCTGCGTTTCGCGCTCGTCCTTCAAGTGGGGAATTCCGGTCGATTTTGACGACCGTCACGTCGTGTACGTTTGGCTTGATGCCCTGACCAACTATATCACCGCTCTTGGATACGACCCCGATCGCTCCTTTGATGAGCAATCCGAGCATTTCCGCAAGTATTGGCCTGCCGACGTTCATATCATCGGAAAGGATATTCTGCGATTCCATACGATCTATTGGCCGATCTTTTTGATGGCGCTCGGACTTCCTTTGCCGAAGAAGGTCTTTGGCCATCCCTGGTTTAATTTCGGAACCGACAAGATGTCGAAATCGAGAGGAAACGTCGTGTACGCAGACGATCTTGCAAAGCGCTTTTCTGTCGACGGCGTTCGGTACTACGCCCTCTCCGAGATGCCGTATGCAAACGACGGAAGCATCACCTATCAGAGCGTGATCGCCTGCTATAACCGCGATCTTGCAAATAACCTCGGAAACCTCGTCAGCCGTACCCACGCCATGACGAAAAAGTATTTTGACGGTATCATTCCCGCACCGACCGCCGCCGAGCCGATCGACTTAGACCTCAAGGCAAGCGCTCTTTCTGCCGTTTCCGAGTCGCGTCTGGCAATGGAGAGCTATCGGATCTCCGATGCTCTTGCGGCGATCTTCAAAATGCTTGACCGTGCAAATAAGTATATCGACGAGACCACTCCTTGGATCCTCGCAAAGGATGAAGGAAAGCGCGAGCGACTCGGGACGGTTCTTTACAATCTTCTTGAGACCGTTCGCTTCGGTGCGGTGCTTCTGACTCCCTTTATGCCCGATACTGCCTCGAAGATCCTCGGTCAGCTTGCGAGCGACCTTTCGTCCTACGAAACCGTCTCGGAGTTCGGCGCTCTGAAAAACGGAGTCGCGCTTGGAGAGGCGTTTACCCTTTTTGCCCGCATCGACGAGGCAAAGTGCCTTGCGGAGATTGAAGCCGAGTTTGCCGAAAAGAATAAGCCCGAGGAGATTATCCCCGAGCCCGAGCACGAGGCCGAGATCGGCATAGACGCCTTTTCCGCGATCGAGCTCCGTTGCGCCGAGATCCTTGCCTGCGAGCGCGTGCCGAAGGCAAAGAAGCTGCTTAAGCTTCGCGTCAGCCTTGGCTACGAGGAGCGGCAGGTCGTTTCGGGCATCGCCAAGTTTTACGAGCCTGAGGAGCTGATCGGTAAGAAGGTCGCTCTCGTTTGCAACCTGAAGCCTGCGGTGCTTTGCGGCGTTGAGAGCCGAGGAATGCTCCTTGCAAGCGGCGAGGAGGACGTTCGCGTTCTCTTCCTTGATCCCAAAACCAAAAACGGAGACCGTATTCACTGATGAAGTATTTCGATTCTCACGCACATTATTGGGACTCGAGATTCTCCGAAAACAACGAGAGCGCCGATTCCTTGATCGGCGCTCTCCTTTCGGAGTCTGTTTCGGGGATCGTTAACGTCGGAACCGATCCTGCCACCTCGCGCCTTTCTCTTGCGATGGCAAAGCGCTTTGACGGCGTTTACGCGACGGCGGGAATCCATCCGTCGGATACGCGCTTCCTTTCGGATATTGATGCCGAGCTTCGCGAGATCGAGGCTTTGATTCGGGAAAATCCCGGGAAGGTCGTCGCGCTTGGAGAGATCGGGCTTGATTATCATTACGAGGAGACCGACAGAGAAAAGCAGGCGAGGTATTTCGATGCCCAGCTTTCGCTTGCCGAGTCCCTCGGCGTTCCCGTCGTCATTCACGATCGCGAGGCACATGCGGACGTTCTCGAGATAATCTACCGTCACAAGAACGCAAAAGGGGTATTCCATAGCTTCAGCGGAAGCCCCGAGATGGCGATCGAGCTTGTGAGACGGGGGTGGATGATCTCCTTTTCGGGTACGGTTTCCTTTAAGAATGCTGCAAAGGTTCGCGAGGCGGCAAGAGCTGTGCCGAGCGATATGCTTTTGATCGAGACCGACGCTCCCTATCTGACTCCGCATCCGTTTCGCGGGGAACGCAACGACTCCTCCTATCTTCGATATACCTGCGCGGCGCTTGCAGAGGCAAGGGGGATGGAGGTCGATGCTTGCGCTGAGATCACTGAGCGAAACGCCCGTCGGCTCTTTCGCCTTCCGCTTTGATCACGTCAAAGAGCCGATGCAGGAGCGTCGGAAGACCCGAAGGTGAAGCTTCCGGGTAGACCGAGATTCCACTGACTCCGGACTCGCCGAGCATGGCGAGTCCTTTTTGTATGCTTGCGAGATCTTCAAAGCAGATCTCGCGCTCCTTATGCACTCCCGAAACCGTAACGCCGTAGGAAAAGCACATTTTTCCGTCCGTCCGCATTTTGATCGGTGCGTTGCGGCGGTAGGCAATACGCGCACAGTCGGAGAGCGGTAAGGTTCTAAGGCTAGCGCCGTCGGATGGCGAGATCTCGACCCCGAGATAGGGAAGCTCGAGCATCATTCGGTAGGTGTTTCCATCGTCACAGATCAGCTCCGAAAACCGTTTTTGGATCGGCTCTCTGTGGTCGACAAATCCGGCTGCCAGCCAGTCGCATGATGCGTCCGGATCGCGCATTGAGTAGGGGAGGATGCAAACGAGCGAGGCGCTCTTTAGCGCTTTGGCGTAACGGTTGATCAAATCAGCGTCCCCGGTGTCCCTGAGCACGGCGCCTCGATAGCCCGAACGCCCAAGCGATTTCGCAAAGTCGCTTGGGTCGCCAAAGGGGCGTACAAGCAAGAGCGGCAGTATTCCGTTTTGGAAAGAAAAATCAATGAGATCCCGTTCCTTTTGCTCGTCAAAACCACTTCTGTCAGAGTAATTACTGTCAATAATCGTTAGATAAGATAGGGCAGAAGCAAAACTACGGAGCTTTGAGAGCGGGATGCCTCGACGAACGCATCCGTTGACCGTCATGGTGCCGTACGGCGTTTCGGCGCGGCCGAGCGAGAGCGATTGCCCCGGATAAAGAAGCCTTTTTTCTCCGATCCCGGGATTGAATTTTAGTAGCTCCCGCGCTCCGATCGAAAAGCGCCGAAGGATCCCGTCAAAGGTGTCGCCTCCCCGAACGGTGTAGCTGCGACTGCTTCTGTAGATCGCAAGGCATTGTCCGATCGCAAGGCGGTCGGGATCGGCAAGCCCGTTCTCCTCGATCAATCTGACGGGCGAAACCCCGTGTTCACGTGCGATCGTCA
Organism: Clostridia bacterium; assembly: GCA_017556685.1. Taxonomy (GTDB): domain Bacteria; phylum Bacillota; class Clostridia; order Oscillospirales; family CAG-272; genus UBA1740. The sequence goes on from JAFYMH010000027.1 coordinate 5,983, forward strand.
GCACGTTCTCTCCCTCTCTAACGTAATGGAATGTCATATCGGATCCCTTCATTCGTTTTTGAGAAGTATATGCCGCTCGGCTTTGACTTGTTCTCAGGCTTGCACATAGTTTTCCGAAAGAGCGGCATACTGAAATTATCAGTTGCTTTTGAAGGAGAGAATCGTATGGTCAGAATTAGAGATATTACGGCGCGGGAGATCCTTGACTCAAGAGGAAACCCGACGCTTGAAAGCCGAGTGGTGCTTGAAAATGGAGCGATCGGGGTTGCCTCGGTTCCGTCGGGCGCCTCCTGCGGAGCCTACGAAGCCTCGGAGCTTCGGGATGGGGATGCGAGCCGTTACGGAGGAAAGGGTGTCCTTGGTGCAGTTCGAAACGTTCGCGAGAGGATCGCCGAGCTTCTCGCCCGGGGAAATGCCTACGATCAGGGGTCGGCGGACCGCAAAATGATCGAACTTGACGGCTCGAAAAACAAGTCGGTTCTCGGAGCAAACGCGATCCTGTCGGTTTCCCTCGCTTTGGCAAGAGCTTCGGCATCCTCGCTTGGGATCCCACTGTATCGGTATCTTGGCGGTGCTATGGCAAACCGAGTTCCGGTTCCCATGATGAACGTCCTTAACGGCGGTGCGCACGCCTCAAATAACGTTGATATTCAGGAATTTATGATCGTTCCGCATGGCTTTGCAACCTTTGACGAGGCGTTGCGTGCGGGATCTGAGATTTATTTTGCGCTCCGACGGATCCTGCTGGATAGGGGGCTTTCGGTTGCGGTTGGCGACGAGGGGGGATTTGCCCCTGATCTCTCGGGGGACGAGGAGGCGCTCGCTCTGCTCGTTGAAGCGATCGAAAAAGCAGGATACAAAACCGAGCAGGTCGGAGTTGCCATTGATGCGGCGGCATCTGAATGGGCGGATCGAGACTCTTATCGACTGCCGAAGCGCGGCAGAGTCCAGTCAGGATCCGAGCTTTTGTCCTTTTGGTGCGAGCTTTCCCGAAAATACCCGATCCTTTCGATCGAGGACCCCTTTGCCGAGGATGATTTTGAATCCTTTCATTGCCTGACCGAGAGGCTTGGAGATCGGCTCCTGATCGTTGGGGACGACCTTTTTGTGACGAATGCGGATCGACTCCGCATGGGGATCGAAAGCGAGAGCGCGAATGCGATCCTCATCAAGCCAAATCAAATCGGAACGGTTACCGAGGTGCTTGAAACGGTCGCGCTTGCGGGAAGATACGGATACCGTCATATTCTTTCGCACCGCTCGGGGGAAACGCTTGACGATTTCATCGCGGATCTCGCCGTGGCAAGCGGTGCGCCGATGATCAAAACAGGCGCCCCATGCCGCGGAGAGCGGGTAGCGAAATACAACCGTCTGCTTGAGATCTCATCTGAACTCGGGGGCAGTTGCCGCTTTGGATTCTGAAAAATTGTGGGGCTGTCACATTTGACGAGACCGAAAAAATCCGAGGGATCAAACCAAAAGGAATGTCACATAGTGAAAGAAATCGCTTTGTGAAGCTTTTAAGGTGGAAATCCTTCGGATTTCTTCATTTTATCTCGGATTTTTTCTACCGCCGTTTTCTCCCTCTCGGAGTATGTGTATACACCTTCGGGTCGCAAACGACGCTTCTCGCCTAAATCTGATGCGCCCCACCAAAAAGAGG
>JAFYMH010000028.1 GCA_017556685.1 Clostridia bacterium
CACAGATCGACGAGGTGCTTGAGTTGCACTACGGAGATCAGATGACCCGCGAGGAGATCCGCGCGCGTACCATCTCGCTCCTTGAGCTGGTCGGCATCGCCAACAGCGAGGGCGTTTACAAAATGTTCCCCCACGAGCTCTCGGGCGGTATGCGTCAGAGAGTCATGATCGCGATGTCGATCGCCTGCAATCCGAAGCTCATCATTGCCGACGAGCCGACGACGGCGCTTGACGTAACGATTCAGGCGCAGATCCTCGATCTGCTCCGTAACCTCAAGGATAAGATCAATTCCTCGATCATGCTCATTACCCACGATCTCGGCGTCATTGCCGAGATGGCGGATTACGTCGTCGTTATGTACGCCGGCAGAGTGGTCGAGAAGGGAACGGCGGCGGAGGTCTTTGCAAACCCCGCGCATCCCTACACGATCGGGCTCATGGCATCCAAGCCTGTTGTCGGAAAGAAGGTAGAGAAGCTCTATTCGATTCCGGGTAAGGTGCCGAACCCCGTCAATATGCCGAACTATTGCTACTTCAAGGACCGCTGTGAGATGTGCGTCGAGGGCTGCTCGGGCGCATATCCCGAGGAGATCAGCCTCTCCCCCACGCACAAGGTGTCCTGCTATCGCTACTGTGACAAAAAGGAGGAAACGTGATGGAGCCAATCGAGCTGAATCAGATGAATAATCCCGAGCTCCAAACGGACGCTACGTTGCCTCCGCTCGAGTACGATCCCGAGTATATTCTGATGGTGCGCGACCTGAAGAAGTATTTCCCGATCAAGGACGGCTTCATTTCGAGAACGGTCGGACACGTGAAGGCGGTCGACGGCGTTACCTTCAACCTCAGGCGCGGAACCACGATGGGACTCGTCGGCGAGTCGGGCTGCGGAAAGACGACGGTCGGAAGAACCATCCTGCGCCTTTCGGGCAAAAAGACCGGGGGCGACGTGCTCTTTAACGGCGAGGAGGTCTACAACCTTTCTTCCTCTCGCCTGCGCGCCCTTCGTACCAAGATGCAGATCATCTTCCAGGATCCCTTCTCCTCGCTCTCTCCCCGTCTTCCGGTCGGTGAGATCATCGGCGAGGCGGTGCGCGAGCATAAGCTCGTTCCGAAGGAGAGCTTTAATGACTACATCGACGAGGTCATGGACAACTGCGGACTTCAGCCCTTCCATAAGGACCGTTATCCGCACGAATTTTCGGGAGGACAGAGACAGAGGATCTGTATCGCAAGGGCTCTGGCGCTGAATCCCGAGTTCGTCGTTTGCGACGAGCCGGTTTCGGCACTTGACGTGTCGATCCAGGCGCAGATCATCAACCTTCTGAAGGACCTGCAGGAGAAATACAAGCTGACCTACCTCTTTATTTCTCACGATCTGTCGGTCGTCGAGCATATCTCGGATACCGTCGGGGTCATGTACCTCGGAGGACTCGTGGAGTACGGCTCGACCGAGGATATCTTCAAAAATCCTCTGCATCCCTACACCAAGGCGCTCTTCTCGGCGATCCCGATCCCCGATCCGACCGTGAAGATGAAGCGTATCGTGCTTGAGGGCTCGATCCCCTCGCCCGCGAATCCCCCGAAGGGCTGTAAGTTCCATACGCGCTGCCCCTATGCGACCGAGCGTTGCAAGACCGAGACTCCGGTGCAAAAGGAGATCGAGCCGGGTCATTTCGTCGTCTGCCACCTGTACGATCAGTAAGCGAAAGGATCCTCATGAAGAAAAAGTCTTATGAAGATGACGACGGCAGAACCGTCGCCGATATGAGCGAGCTTGAGAGAATGCCGCTTTTCCTCCCCCGTTTTCCGAAAAGGAAGAAGGGGGAAGGGGAGTCGGAGCTGCAAATGAGCCGAAGCGAGAGAAGGGCAACGGTGCTTGCCGCTCTCGGTGCCGCGCTGGCGATCGCGGCGGTCTTTGCTGTCGCGATCGCCGGTATCATCGCACTGCTCATTCTTCTTTGGACCTAATCGCTAAAAAACCCCCATAGGAATAACCGAAAAGCAGGGTGTTGCTTAGCGTGTTCTCCCTTGTGGAGAACACGCTAAAACTATGTTTGCCCCTTCGGGCAAGTGGTGTTGCCTTCGGCAGTGATGTTCACTCTGCGTAAGTGATGTTGTGCCTTCGGCACAGTGGGCAAACATCACATCACTGCGAGCATTTGCGAGCAACATCATTATGCGAAGCATA
>JAFYMH010000029.1 GCA_017556685.1 Clostridia bacterium
AAGCGCATACACGCCCGCAATCGTCGTTCCGCCGGGGCTGCAAACCGCATCCTTGAGGGCGCCGGGGTTTCGGTCGCTCTCGAGCACCATTTTGGCAGAGCCGAGCAGCATCTGCGCAGCAAGCATCTGTGCATCGTCGCGCGCAAGACCGCAGGAAACGCCGGCATCGGCAAGTGCCTCTGCAAAGAGATAGGCAAACGCGGGGCCGCATCCCGAAACGGCGCTTGCGGCATCGATCTTTTCCTCGGGGATCGGGGTCACGCGCCCTGCCTGCTTCATAGCGGAGAGGAAGAGGGCAAGATCAGAGTCGGTTACGGTATCGGCGGTCGAATAAAGGATCATCCCTTCCCCAACGGCAACGGGGGTGTTCGGCATGATGCGGATGATCCGCGCGGGGGTGCCAAGCATTGCGGAAATCTTGGCGATCGAAAGTCCTGCCGCCATGGAGACGAGCAGAGGCTCTTCCCCGCGCTCCCTCAGGCGAGGAGCGATCTCGGCAAGAAGTCCCTCAAAGCCCTGGGGCTTGACGCCGAGAAAGATCACGTCGGCATCCGAGACGAGCGCCTCAAGCGAGGTGACAGAGGCAGAAAGCCGATCCGCGAGGGCGCTCGCCTTATTTCTGTCGGCGTCGCAAAGGAGAACCGACGAGCCGCCAAGCTCCTTTGCTACTGCAAGGGCAAGGGCGCCCCCCATATTTCCGCATCCAATGAATCCGATTTTGCTCATAGCATTCTCCTTAACGGATCTGTCCGTTTCCGCGGACGATATATTTATAGACGGTCAGCTCGCGAAGGCCCATCGGACCTCTGGCATGAAGCTTTTGCGTTGAAATGCCCATCTCACAGCCAAGACCGAATTCCCCGCCGTCGGTAAAGCGGGTCGAGGCATTGACGTAGACGGCGGCACTGTCGATCAGGGTCACGAAGCGATCGGCGTTCTCGCTTGACGAGGTAACGATCGCCTCACTGTGATGAGTCGAGTGAAGGCTGATATGCGAGATCGCCTCGTCGATAGAATCGACCACCCGAACGGCGAGAATATAATCAAGGAATTCGGTATCGAAATCACCGTCAACGGCAGGCGTTCCGTCAATGATCTCGGCTGCTCTTTTGTCAAGGCGAAGCTCAACCGGGATCTCCCCCTTCTCTTTTCTCTCATCGACGAGCGCGCGGCGAAGCATCGGCAGAAGCTTCTCGGCGATCCCCTCATGCACAAGGCAAACCTCGGCGGCATTACAGACCGAGGGGCGCGAGGTTTTCGCATTCGTCAGAATCGAGATCGCCATTTGGGGATCGGCGCTCTCGTCAATAAAGACGTGGCAGATGCCGGTTCCGGTCTCAATGCAGGGGACCTTTGCCTGCTCGGTGACGGCGCGGATGAGCCCTGCACCGCCGCGCGGGATCAGAAGATCAACGAGCCCGACCGCCTCCATCAGCTCACGCGCAGAGGCACGGGTCGTATCCTCGACAAGAGAAACGAGCTCGATCGGAAGACCGACAGACGCAAGCCCACGGCGCATCGCAGTCACGATAGCGGCGGACGAGCGATACGCTTCCTTACCGCCGCGAAGCACGGCAACATTTCCGCTCATGAGTGCAAGAGCGGCGGCATCCGAGGTCACGTTCGGACGGCTTTCGTAAATGATGGCGACGACACCGATCGGAACCGCCGTTTTTTCGATCACAAGACCGTTTGGACGCTCGACTCTTTCAAGCACCCGTCCGACGGGATCTGCAAGGCGCGATACCGCAAGAACGCCCTCCGCCATCGAGGCAATTCTCGATGGAGTCAAGGTGAGGCGATCGATCATCACGTCAGAGATCACACCGCGAGAAGCGGCAACGTCCTCGGCGTTTGCCATAAGGATCTCGGACTCGGCGGAAAGCAGAGCCTGTGCCATCGCTGCAAGCGCTTCTCTTTTCTGCTCACCCGTGAGCGTTGCGGCAACGCCGCGAACGGCCTTTGCCGAGTGGAGGATCTGCTCCGTCGTCATGCGTCCTTCACCTCGCTTTTTCTGCCGACGAAATGCGTTCCGACAAGACGGCCGTCAAGAACGTCGTAAATATACTCGGGGTGGCTTCCGTTAACGATGTACATATCAATTCCCTTTTCGGTTACGATCTCGGCAGCCTCCAGCTTTGTGATCATGCCGCCCGTACCGCGAGAGGTACCGGCACCTCCTGTCAGGGCGCGGATCGAATCGTCGATCCTCTCGACGCGAGAGATGAGATGAACGGGCTCGTCCCCCTTGGGGTTTCCGTCGTAAAGTCCGTCGATATCCGAGAGGATCAGGAGTTTTTCGGCACCGCAGAGAACGGCAACGACAGCAGAAAGCGTATCGTTATCACCAAACACCTTATGCTTGGTTTCGATCTGCGCATAGCTGACCGAGTCGTTTTCGTTGACGATCGGAATGATCCCATTCTCAAGAAGCGCCGAGAAGGTGTTACTGAGATTCTGCTTCTTCTCCAGAGTCTCAACGTCGTCGCTCGTCAGAAGGATCTGCGCAACGAGGTTTCCGTACTCGGAAAAGACCTTGTCGTAAATATGCATCAGCTCGCACTGACCGACGGCTGCCGCCGCCTGCTTCATGCGGATCTCACGGGGACGCTCGGGAAGGCGCATTTTGCTGACACCCACCGCGATTGCGGCAGAGGAAACCAAAACGACCTCATAGCCGCTGTTGCGGATCGCAGAGAGCACCTGCGCCAGCTTATCGATCGTGCGGATGTCGAGCGCGCCGCTTTCGTGCGTCAGGGTCGAGGTCCCGACCTTCACGACGATTCTGTTTTTGATCAGTTCCATCTCAAGGATTCCTTCCGTGATGCAAATAAAAAGCTCCCTGCAAGGCTTACCCTTTGCAGAGAGCACTTTCATTTATCATAGTACAAAGATCGTAAAATGTCAATCGGTTTCGGGAATTTTTCGCGAAAAACCACCACTCTTAGATCGCTTATCGGTCAAGATCGCCTCTCTTGCCATGTCGAGGCGGTAGTTTCTCAGATAGATCAGAAGATCGATTCCCACCATCGTAAAATTGAGCAGGTAGAATACGAGCACGTACCACTTGGAGGAAAAGCTCGCCATATACCCCTCGTTTGTAAGCTTGGCGCAGATGCCGGCAATATAGCCAAGCAAAATCAGGCAAAGGAACGGAAGGCTCTTCCCCTTCGTCGTTTTTGCGCGGTAGGATTTCAGAACGTTCAGGGGCCATGAGGCACCAAAGCTAACGATCATCACGATCTCAAGGAGCTCGGAAAGCATAAAAATGTCCTTTCGCTGTCAAAATTTCATCCATATCATACCACAGTTTCACCTTCATGTAAAGGACTGTGATCTGAAAATCGCCCAAATTTCTTGTATTTTTCACTGAAATGATCGTCATAAATGAAAAAAATAGCGTCAAACCAATTTTTTTTAAAAAAACTATATACAAATCGTCGCAATAGTGATAAAATAAGGTGAAAAAATTTTTGCTGCAAAAGGAGCGTATCGCATATGAAACAGCTTTACGTCGGAAAAACCAAGGACGTATATTCTCTTGACAACGGCAACGTCATGCTCAAGTTCAAGGACGACTGCACCGGTAAGGACGGCGTTTTTGATCCGGGCGAGAACACCGTCGGTCTGACCATTGAGGGCATCGGCCGCGAGAATCTCAAGACCTCGATCTACTACTTCGAGCTTCTGAAGAAGGCAGGCATCAAGACTCACTACGTTGGCGCGAACCTTGACGACGCAACGATGGAGGTCCTTCCCGGCAAAGTCTTCGGTCACGGACTTGAGGTCATCTGCCGTCTCGTTGCAACCGGCAGCTTTATCCGCAGATACGGCGAGTATATCGAGGACGGCACTCCTCTTGAGGGCGGCTACGTTGAGTGCACCTTCAAGAACGATGCAAAGGGCGATCCGCTCGTAACGGCAGAGGGCCTTGCCGCACTCGGCGTCATGTCGCTTGAGATGTTCGAGAGCATGAAGAAGCAGACCCTTGCCATCACCAAGATCGTTGCTGACGATCTGAAGACCATTGGTCTTGATCTTTGGGATATCAAGTTTGAGTTTGGCTACAACAACGGCGAGGTCATTCTGATTGACGAGATCGCCTCGGGCAATATGCGCGTCTACAAGGACGGCAAGATCGTGGATCCCGTTGAGCTCACCAAGCTCATTCTGAACAGATAACTCTCAAAAGATGCGGAGCTGCTTGTCCTACCGACAGCAGCTCCGCTTTTTATGAGTTTCATAAAGAGTCAGTTTTTTTCTAAAAACATCTTGCATTTTGCTTTTCATTTTGTTATAATAGCAGAGCGATTGCGGGTGTGGCGGAATGGCAGACGCGCCGGTCTTAGGAACCGGTTCGAAAGAGTGTAGGTTCGAGTCCTATTACCCGCACCAATAAGGAAGGGGTACCCATTTGGGTGCCCCTTCCTTATTTATGCAGTTCACGGACGAAGAACCCTCCATAACGCGCGGAGTGCGTTATGGAATAGGCTCCGCGCTTTCCTTTGCTATCCTCTCCCCCGTCGCTCGGCGCGGAGCTGTTCGACTGTCCTATTACCCGCACCAATAAGGATGGGGTACCCGTTTGGGTACCCCATCCTTATTTATGCAGTTCACGGACGAAGAACCCTCCATAACGCGCGGAGTTGCTTTTTTCGTATAAAAACCTTTGTCTATGGAACACTATGACTACTCTTAGAAAGGAGCAAGCACCGTGAACGAAAAGAAGCAGCAGAACGCAAACCAGGCAAAGAACCAAAACAAGAACCAGAGCAAAGCCCAAAACGGAAGCAAAAGCAAGAATTCAGACTGAACCACGGATCGAAAAATTGTAAAACCGCAAGCCGACACCTCGGCTTGCGGTTTTGTTTTCAGACCGCCAAATACTAATTTTTGTCTATTCTGTTTTTTGTTTTCAACGCGATTTCAAACGTCCGAGCGACACGGATTTCGGATCACCGATCGGTGCAGTTTTATCAAAAAAGCTTAGCAAAAGCTTTTTTGAGATTTTTTGGATAACCCGTTGTCAAAATCACGTGCGTGTGTTATAATAGTATGAATATTTAATATTATGAGGCGAAATCATGAAATATTTGGTAATCGTGTACGACGGTATGGCAGACAGAAGCATCCCCGAGCTTGGCAACAAGACGCCGATGCAGGTCGCAAAAACTCCCGTCATGGATAGACTTTCTCCCTATGCCATCGTCGGGACTGTATCGAACGTCCCGAGCGGAATGGTTCCCGAAAGCGACACGGCAAATCTTGCCATCCTTTCCTATGATCCCCGCGTTTTTTCAAAGGGACGCTCTCCGCTTGAGGCAATGAGCATGCGCCTTGAAATGTCCCCCGAGGATACCGCGTACCGCACCAATCTTGTCACGCTCTCGGAGGAGACGGGAATTCCCTACTCCGAGCGCACGATCCTTGATCATTCGGCAGACGAGATCTCGACCGAGGAGGCAGACGAGCTTATCCGCGCAGTGGACGCGGCTTTCGGAACGAACGAGATCCGCTTCCACACCGGAATCAGCTACCGCCACTGCTTGCTTGTGAAGGACGGAGACGATCAGATCCCCTTCGCACGTCCGCACGACCACCTCGGCTCTAAAATCGGCGAGTATCTTCCTTCGGTTCCTTTTTTCCGCACGATGATGGAGAAAAGCTACGACCTGCTTGAAAATCATCCGATCAACGTAAAGCGCCGCGCCGAGGGCAAGCGCCCTGCTAACTCGATCTGGTTCTGGAGTCCCGGAAAAAAGCCCGCGCTTCCCGACTTTTTTGAAAAGTGGGGACTTCGCGCCTCTGTCATTTCCGCCGTTGATCTCATCAAGGGTATCGGCATCTGTGCCGGAATACGCTCGATCGACGTCCCCGGCGCCACAGGAAACGTTCACACTAACTACAAGGGAAAGGCCGACGCCGCAATCTCGGCGTTCTCCGAGGGGGACGATTTCGTGTACGTGCACGTTGAGGCCCCCGACGAGTGCGGTCACCGTGCAGAGCTTGAGAACAAGATCCTTTCGATCGAGAAGATCGACACGATGATCCTCGGACCTGTCTCCGACTATCTAAAGTCGCTTGGTGAGCCTTACCGCATTATGATCCTTCCCGATCACCCCACCCCCATTTCGATCCGCACGCACAGCATGGAGCCTGTCCCCTTCATGATCTACGATTCCGAAACTAAGCACAGAGGCGTCTCCTCTCTCTCCGAGGAAAGCGCGGCGGCAACCGGACTCTATCTTCCCGACGGAACCGAGCTTCTTTCGATTTTGATCAAGTCAACCGATCCCAAAGAAAAGGAGGCGACGGCACATGAATGATCCCGAGCTTCAGGAATTCGTTAATCTGCAAAGATCGGCAGAGGACGAGGACTTCACCGAGACGCGGTCGATGAGGCGCGCCCGCACCGTCTTTGATTTCGTTGAGATCGCAACTTTCACCGTTCTGATCATCCTCCTTCTCTCCTGCTTCTTCCTTCGTCACGCGGTCGTCGAGGGAGCCTCCATGG
>JAFYMH010000030.1 GCA_017556685.1 Clostridia bacterium
AAATAAGAAATGAAAAAAGGAAGGAAAAACGATGTTTAAGCTGAAAAAGATTATTGGCGGACGGACCAACGTTCCCGAGATCCGAACGATTAAGGTCAATTCGATTTCGTCGGAGATCGCGGCAGGAACGCCGATCTCGATCTATCACGGGGGCGTTCGGCCGATGGACGAGAACGTTGATTACCCGGCAACGCATATCGTCGTCTGTGACGTCAAGCGCGGAGATACGATACTGAAAGTATACGATATTCTGCCCGGAATGGTCTTTTCCGTCGATTGTCAGGGGGATCCGACAACCTATAAGATCTACGAGGAGCATGCCATTTCGAACGGCAGCCTTCTCTCGAGGGAATCCATGTCATGGAAGAGCGGTGCCGTTGTTTACGAAACGCCCGAGGTTGGGGATAAGGAGGTCCTTGTGACCTTCCCCTGCGCGTATTAATTAAGAAAGAGAGGATTTTTCGATGGCAATTATCTATTCCAAAAGCTCGGGGACCGTTGACGCTCAGATCGGACGGCTTGAGACCCCGATCAAGATGATCATCGAGCACGAGTCGGATCAGCTGTCCCGCGCGGGGGGCGTACGTGACTGGCTCTTCTGCGTTGAGGACTCGGACCGCTTTGGCGAGACGATCGTCGGACAGAACGAGTTTGACGTCTTCACCTCGGTTGAGGAGGGGGCGGGTGCTGAGAATGACGAGCTTCGCGAGACCTATCGCAAGTTCATCGAGCACATTCAGTTCATGAAGGAGTTCACCATCACCGCACAGATGATGGAGGACGCGCGCTACGGCGTTGCGGCAGACGCCAAGCGCCGTGCCGAGAACTTCACGCGCGCCTACTACAAGACCCAGCATAAGATCTGCGAGTATGCCCTGGCAAACGGAACCGAGGCAAGCGGAGTCTTCGCGCGCGCCAAGCTCGATCTGACGGCGCCCGACGGGCTTCCTCTGTTCTCGCAGAATCACGTTTGGGGAAGCGGGGCAAGGAGCGGCACGCAGAGCAACCTCTTTGCGGGCGACGTCTTCTGCTCGGGCACCGAGCGCACGCCCTCTGCCGCAACCTTTGAGGCGGCTCTGGCAAATCTTTCGGTTCGCCTTCGGAACATGAAGGACGAAAACGGCGAGCCCCTCGGCTATACCGCCGACACCATCGTTCTGCCCGGAAACCGCCCGATCGCAGAGCAGATCGCCAAGAAGGTCTGCGGCTCTGAGGGGGCGCTTGGCAACGGCTACAACGATATCAACCTGCACTTCGGAAACTGGAACGTCGTGATCCTGCCGACCTGGCAGAGCGAGGACGATCGCGTGATGATCATGTCGAGCGAGGCAAACCGCAACCTTGCGGGCAACCTCTTCTTCAACCGCGTTCCGCTTTCGGTATCGAACTGGGTCGATCATCACACCGGAAACTACATCTGGAACGGCCGCTGCCGCTTCGGCGTCGGATTCGGAAGCTACAAGCATATCCTGCTCGCCGTTGACAGCACGGCAAGCGGTCTTGGAACGCCGATCGCATGACGCTCGGCGAGCTTTACGAGGCGGTAGCCTGCCTCGGCTTTGAGACGGCTCTTGACGACGAGGTCCTTCGGCGCGGCTTTTACGCCGTGCTCGGTCGGGCGCTTGAGACGGTTGGGCGCCTTCGCCCGACCGACTTCCGCGTTGCCCTCTCGCACGTGGCGCCCGACGAGAGAAGGGTTCTTTTTGAGCCGCGGCGCCTTTCGGACGGCGAGACGCTGACCCTTCCCCTGCCGGAGAGCGCCGAGCAGATCTCGCTTTCGGTCTTCGGGGTGGGAAGCGTTTGCCTTGCGGACGGCTCGGGGATGCGGCAGGAGAGTTTTTCCTCCCTTGGCGAGAGTCTCCTTTCGTTTCGGTGCAGAGGGGCGCGTGAGCTTACGGTCAAGGCGGAGCGGGACGTGACGGTGGGGGCGATCTCGCTCTCCCGCGCGCTCTCCCCCTTAGCCGAGCTCCTTCCTTTGCGGGGGGTTCGCTACGACGTCAAGGCGCTTTGCCCCGGCTTTGCCGCCTTCTCGAGTCCTGCCCTCTACCTTGACGGGCGTCCCTATCTTGGGGCGTACACCCTCGTCGGATCTACCCTTGTGCTTGGGCTCGACGCGCCGAGTCGGCTTTACGAGCTTTCGCTTCGTCTTGCCATGCCTATTTTTTCGGCGGCAGACGACCCGTCGCGTGAGCTTCCGCTTCCCCCCGAGACGGCGGCGCTTCTTCCCGAGCTTGTCGCCTCCTTCATCTGGCTTGACGATGCGCCCGAGAAGGCGGCCTATTACGCCTCGATCTATCAAAGGGGGGCGGCGCAGCTTCGCGCCGAGGCAAGACGGGGGGCTACCGAGACCGTTTGCTGTCCGAACGGCTGGTAAGAGAAGGACAAGGAGGTAAGCTTTGGCAAACAGCTATACGCGCGTGATCCGTGGGGAGGGGGGAGTCCCGGGTCCCGAGCTTTTACAGTCGCAGAATCTCCTGCGGCTCTACCCCCGAGACGGCAGAGAGCCGACCCTTGCGACGGTCCCCGGCTACCGCCGCATCGCCGAGCTTGGGAGCCGTGTCAACGGTATTTTCCGCTACGGAGAGATCGAAGATGGGGGGAAGGAGAGCGTGCTTTTGCTCGTGCACGCAGGGCAGCGCCTTTACGGCTTTTTACCCGACGGGGACGGCTCGCTCATTGAGGTTTCCTCTCTTCTCGGCGATGCGCCGAGCCGAGGCTTTCGCTTCGGAGCGTATTTCTATCTGCTCGACGGATCTGATTTCTATCGCGTATCGGTCGACTCGTCCCCGGGGGGTCCTCTGATCTCGCTTCAAACGGTTATAGGATACGTGCCGACCGAGACGGTCGAGGGCGAGGCGTACGAGGCGCCGAGCCTGCTCTCGGAAAGATCAAAAATGAAGTGGCGGATCCTTTCGCTTGAAAGCTATGGCGAGGGCTCGCCCGGTCTTCGGTTTGAGATCTCGGATGCCGAGCGGCGTGAGGCACGGCTTGTCGGAGGGGAGGTTTCGGGGGAGCTTCGCGTTCCCTCGTTTACCTCGATCGGCGGGATCTACTACCGCGTTTCTTCGATCGCGCCCTCCGCCTTTGAGGGAAACCTTGATCTCACCTCGGTGCGCCTTGGACTTGAGGTGCGCGAGGTCGGAGACGGAGCCTTTCGCGCCTGCCGCTCGCTTACGTCCTTTTCGGCTCCCGGAAGGACGGCGGTGCTCGGCTACAGCTGTCTTGCGGGATGCGAGAGATTAACGAGCCTTGCCGTCGGGGCAAGCCTTGAGTCGATCCGTGCCTACGCGACCGAGGGCTGCACCTCGCTTTCCGAGCTTCTTTATGCGGGAGAGGACTTTTCAAGGGTCTCGGTCGGTCTTCTCGGAAATTCCCCGATTTCTACCATCACCCCCGTTTGCTCGGCAACGATCCCAAGCTTTGAGGACCGATGGCTCCGCTTTCCCCTCTCGCATTCTGCCGACGAGCTGATCAGCGCGACGCTCGACGGCACGCGCGTGATAGAGGGCAACGAGGCAGACCCCGGATCCGAGCTTTACTTTATTGCCGAGCGCGACGGTAGCGGGTGCGTGACGGCGGCTCTGCTCTACGCCGAAAACCCAAGAGCGCTCTATGAAAAGGAGCTGACTTTAGAGGTCAGGACCTCGCATAGCCGACGGCAGGAGCTGAAGGCGCTTCTCTCGCGCTATCCCACCTTCAAGGGGACTGCCGACGAGGCATTGCGCGGTTGCACGGTCGGGACGAGCTACGACGGCAGGATCTTTCTCGGGGGCAACCCCCGTCTGCCGGGCGCCGTCTTCTATTCCTGCAGACGCGCATCGGGCGAGATGGACGCAGGCTATTTCAGCGTCTATTCCTATTTCACCGAGGGGGGCGTCGGGGCGTCCCTGATCGGGCTTCTCGGCGCGCCCGACGGGCTTTGGGTCTTTACCGACGAGAGCGAGGGGGTCGGCATCTACCGCCACGTCGGAGCCGATACCGATACTCCCCTTGCGCCGCGGATCTATCCGATCCAAAGCGGTCATATTGCCGAGGGGCGCTTTCTCGATGCGATCCTGTACCGCGACGAGGCGATCCTTATGACTACGCGCGGCGTTTCGGCGATCCGAGAGATCGGACTCGGCGTGAGTCGTCTTTCCCCGAGAGATGAGGGGATCGCGGCGCTCTCGGGGCTTCCCGTGGGCTCGCGGCTCGGCAAATGGCTTGGGTATCTTGCCGTCTTTTCGCCCGACGGCGAGCTTTGGCTCGGAGACGGCAGACGGATCGTCTCGACCCCAAGTGGGGAGCGGCGACCCGAATGGTGGTATCTTTCGGGGATCACGGGCTATCGCGGTGCCACTCGGGTCTACCGATATGCGAGCCGCCTTGACTCTGCCGCCGCCGCGCTCGGCATCTCGCTTGCGCCCACCGAGCTTGTCGGGGAGAGGATCCCGAGCGAGGTCTACGCCGAGGGCGAGGCGAGCTATGCGTATCTGAATCAAAGAAAGGTTGCCGCCGTCTGGGAGGGCGAGGAGACGGGAGGGGAGGCGCTCGGCTTTTCGGCGGTGCTCTTTGACGGAGATGAGCTGCTTTTTGCCGACGGTGACGGCACCGTTTACCGCTTTGCGACCGACCGTCGGGGGATCCCTCCGACCTCGGCGCTTTCCGAATACGGCGAGCGAGAGCTTAGAGAGTTCTACCGACAAAATCCCGATTATCTTGCCCCCGAGTGGTATCATTTCGACCGTCATCCCATATGCGTTCGGCTCCTCTCCGCCCTTGACGATTGCGGTCACCCGGGGGAATGGAAAAGCACCGAGGTACATTCGACCATGATCTCCTGCCACGCGATCGGGCGTTATACCGTTACGGCTCTCTGTGACGACGGCAGGCGCTTTGGCGCCGAGCTATCGGCGGGGGGCGAGGTGGATTTTTCGACTCTGCCCTTCGGCGCGCTTTCCTTTGATTCGGGGGAGCTTTCCCCGACGGTGCTCAGCGAACGAACGAAAAAATGGCACCGCAAGCAATACCTGATCGAGTCGGAGGGGGTCGGCACGCCCCTTGAGCTTCGCGAGATCAGCTATCGCTATGCGGTCGTCGGAAAGGTGAAACGAATATGAGGATTGAAAAATTTACCGAAAGCGAGCTTTTTTCGGCAGGGGTCTCCTCGCTTTCCAACCGCCCCACCGCCCCCTACGCCTTCGGGGGAGAGGGCATGACCCCATCGGCTCTGCGCGAGCGCTTTGACCGCCTTCCGCGCCTGATTGCCGAGCGGCTCAATCTCCTGATCGGTCTGTTTGACAGGACTCCAAGCCTTGACGATCCCGCAGGGGACAGTCTGGCAGAGGCTCTGCGAAGCGGACTCGGAGGGGAGCATAGCCTTGCCGATTTCTTTCGGGAGCTTCTGAGCGGAGAGGCGGCGGGGTATATTCGCGTTGGCGACTTTAGCCTTGCCGATGCGCTCGCCGAGAAGGAGCCGATTTTTCGCGTAAGAGAGGTAAGGGGGGAGAGCGAGGTCCTGCTCTCTGACGGCGAGGAGCTTCGGCTCGGGGAGATCGGGGAGCTTCGGGTCGTATTGCCCGAGGCTCCAAGCGAGCGCTATGCCGCGACTCTGGTCTTTGACACCGGAGGACAGAATGGCGACGCAAGCCTTGTAACCTCCGAAGGGGTGCGCTGGAGCGGGGACGATATCGTCGGCGGCTCCCCTCTGCTTTTCGCCGATCGGCATTACACCTGTATGCTCTGGTATGACGGAAGCTACGAGGGGATCGTACGGAGCGTGCCGAGATGAAAAAGCGTGCGATACTTGCCAAAATGATCTCGGGAGAGAGGAGGCGCTCGGTGGCAAGGGCGGCGAGCGTAAGCGCAAATGACGGGGTGACAGGAGTCCCCTCGCTCTCGCTTGAGAATACGGTCGGGGGCTTTCGCCCGCTTGCCGTCAGGGTCGGGGGCGCACCGCAAAAGGGCTCTGCCTCGCTTGACAGCCCCGGCACGCTTTCCTTTGTCGGGGAGCACTCGGTCGATCGGATCGGACGGGGGTTTTTCGGGGTCTTAGCCGAAAACGCGCTTGAGATTCCCTACGATACCGAGGGGCTTACCGCTACTAAGGGCGTGAAGGTAAGCGTCACGCTCGGCTCTGCGTCTGCCGGAACGCTGACTATTTCGATCGGGGAAGAAAGCGCTTCGCTTGAGCTTTCGGGGGAAGTGGGCCTCTGCCGTTCGCTCTCGTTTTCGGGCGAGGCGGCGCCCCATGGCACCCTTCGCCTGCTTTCCTCGGCAGACTGCACCCTGCGCCTTACCCTACACGGGGAGGGGGAGACGGGAAGGGGACTTGCCCTGACGCTCCTTGCCTGTGACGAGGACGGAAAG
>JAFYMH010000031.1 GCA_017556685.1 Clostridia bacterium
GCGAGGATCTCATAACGAAGCTCCTCGTTGCCATCCTGCTGAACGAGCTGCTGAAGTCGGGTTTTATAATCAAGCGAGGATGACTGCGCCGAAAAGCGAAGGGCATCGCCGAAGATCCTCTGAACGAGCGCATCGGTAGCTTCGCCTTGACTGTCCAGATCAACGGCAGCGATCAGTGCCTCAAGCGCATCGGCAAGGATCGACGGACGGAACCGGGAGCCTGCAAGCTCCTCGCCCTTTCCGACCGAAAGATATTCGCCAAGAGAAAGCGCTCGGGCAAGTCCTGCAAGCGTTTCCTCACAGACAAGCTGTTGTCTCAGCCTTGTCAGATCCCCCTCACTGTACTCGGGATGCGAATGATATAAATAGCGGCTGACAGCAAGCTCAAGGACGGCATCGCCGAGAAATTCAAGCCTCTCGCTCGAGGGGGTCGGCTTATGCTCGTTTGCATAGGAGGAATGCGTGATCGCCTCGGTGAGCAGGCGCGGATCGTTAAAGGTATACCCAAGCTTCCCTTGAAGCTCGATCGGATCCCGTCCGAGTCCCATATCATCCCTCCTTGTTTGTTTTCTTCCGTCAAAGACGGCGTTTGCTCAAATTTTTTCTACGAATTACCCGTGCCTTAAAAACAGAATCGGCGAGCGCCGAGACGATTTCGATCGAGCGCCTTGCGTACTCTGCGTTTCTTGCCTTTTTTCCGCCCTTGACCTTGTATGCAAGGGGGGCGATAATGCCGAAATTGGCATTCATCGGCTGAAAGGACGGGGAGACCGAATGTGACACGTAATCGGCAAGAGAGCCGATAACGGTTTCACGCGGGAAAATGACACTATTCCGCCCGAGCGCACGCATGGCGGCGTTCACTCCGGCAACGAAGCCTGAAGAGGCCGACTCAACGTACCCCTCAACCCCCGTCATCTGACCTGCAAAGAAAAGATCGGGGCGTGCATTCATGCTGTAATCGGGTGCAAGAAGTCCCGGAGAGCGAAGATAGGTGTTTCGGTGCATCACGCCGTAACGCAGAAATTCCGCATTTGCAAGCGCGGGGATCATCCCGAAGACCCGTTTTTGCTCACCAAAGGTGAGATGAGTCTGAAAGCCGACGAGATTATACATCGTTCCCTCGCGGTTCTCGCGACGGAGCTGAACGACGGCGTACGCCTCCTCCCCGGTTTCGGGGTGAGGAAGTCCGACCGGCTTCATCGGTCCAAAGCGAAGCGTATCGTACCCACGGCGTGCCATGACCTCGATCGGCATACAGCCCTCAAAAACCGCGAGATCCTTGCTCTGCATTTCGGAATCGAACTCCTTTAAGGGAGCCTCCTTTGCAGAGATAAGTGCCGTATAAAATGCGTCGTACTCGTCTCGGGTCATCGGACAATTGAGATAATCGTCGGGATTTCCCTTCCCATAGCGGGTTGCAAAATAAGCTTTTTCGAGATCAACGCTTGAAAAATCAACGATAGGAGCCGCCGCGTCGTAAAAGCTGAGGGAGTTACCTCCGGTAAGCGCGGAGATGGAATTTGCAAGTTCTCCATCGGTCAAGGGACCGCTTGCCACAACCGTTACGCCGGGGTCGTCAAGACTTTCGACCTCCTTGCGCACGACCGTAATCAAGGGGTGAGAGCAAAGGCGATCGGTCACGTACTGCGAAAAACGGTGACGGTCGACCGCGAGTGCGCTTCCTGCGGGAACGGCACACGCGTGCGCCGCCTCCATGACGAGCGATCCGAGCACTGCAAGCTCCTGCTTCAAAAGTCCGACGGCATTGGCGGGGTCGGCCGAACGAAGGGAATTCGAGCAAACGAGCTCGGCAAATCCAGAGCTATGATGCGCGGGGCTATAGCGGCTCGGCTTCATCTCAAAGAGCTCGACCTCTACGCCGAGTCTTGCGATCTGCCATGCCGCCTCGCTCCCTGCAAAACCGGCGCCGATGACCCTTACCTTACTCATCATCCTTTACCCGAAGCTCTTGCTCGCGCTTATAGTCGCATCCGTTCTTTCGGTTACGGCAGAAGACGAGCTTTCGGCTCTTTCTGTAAAAGAGCATCTCGCCGCAATCGGGGCATTTTTCCTCAAGCGGAAGATCCCACGAGGAGAACTGACACTCGGGATACCTCTCACAGCTATAGAACACGCGGCCTGCGCGACCGTGCTTAATGATAACGCGGGCGCCGCAATCCGGGCAAGCGATACCAATATCGGTCGTTTTCTGCTTGGTAAAGCGGCAGGTCGGATAATTTGAGCATGCGTAGAAGCTTCCGTATCTTCCCTGTCTCTCGACGACGCTACCGCCGCAAAGCTCGCAGACGAAGTCGGCGATCGGTGCCGGCTCGACCTTAGGCTCAAGCGGCTTACCGTCCTTTCCGAGCGCCTTGGTATTACGGCAGGTCGGATAGCTCGGGCAAGCAAGGAATCTGCCGAATCTTCCGTTCTTGTAGACCATGCGGCTTCCGCACTTATCGCAAAGAACGTCGGATTCCTCCTCGGGAAGCTGAAGCTCGGTCTTCGTGACCGTCGTTTCCGCTCTCTCGAGTTCGCTTGAGAAACGCTGATAGAAATCACCGAGAACGTCGGAAATGCTCGAGCCTCCGTGCTCGATACCGTCGAGCTTATCCTCCATTTGAGAGGTGAACTCATAGTCAACGATCTCGGGGAAATGCTCCATCATCAGATCGGTCGTGATCTCCCCAAGCGGAGTGGGAACGAGGTTCTTACCGTCGCGCTTGACGTAGCTTCTCGAAATGATCGTGCTGATGATCGTCGCATAGGTGCTCGGACGTCCGATTCCGCTCTCCTTGAAGACGTTGATAAGAGAGCCGTCGTTATAACGGGCAGGCGGCTCGGTAAAATGCTTCTGCGCGTTGAGATCGGGAGAGGTCAGCTTTTCGTTTTCGCGAAGCTCGGGCAGTGCGGCGAGCGCGATCCCATCGCCGTTCTCATCCTCAACCGCATTCCCGTCGTCAGAATCGTAAAGCGCGAGATAGCCGTTAAAATGAACGGTATAACCGCTCGAGCGGAAAAGATATCCCGCACATTCACTTTCAATGCTGACGGTTCCAAGGGTTGCCGCCTCCATCTGGCTTGCGATAAAGCGCTCCCAAATGAGCTTGTAAAGGCGGTACTGATCCGAGGTGAGAAGCTTTCTGATCTGCTTCGGCTGAATCGAAACGCTTGCGGGGCGGATCGCCTCGTGTGCATCCTGCGCGTCTGCCTTGGATTTATAGACGCGAGGCGTTGCGGGAACGTATTTCTCGCCGTAAAGCTCTCCGATCAATGCAAGCGCCGCCTCCTGAGAGGATGCGGACACGCGAAGCGAATCGGTACGCATATAGGTGATCAGACCCTGCACTCCTCCAAACTCGCTTCCGAGGTCAATACCCTCGTAAAGCTCCTGTGCAACCTTCATAACGCGCTGCGACTGGAAGCCGAGCTTGCGCGTTGCCTCCTGAAGCAGAGTCGAGGTCATAAAGGGTGCGGGCGGGATCTTGGTCTTCTGAGCATGCTTTACAGACGTAACCGAAAAGGTCTTCCCTTCAATTGCGGAAACGACGCGCATGGCGTCAGCCTCGGAAGAAAGCTGGATCCTTCCGCTTCGGTTCCCGTAGAACTTAGAGCGGATGCTCTGCCCGTTCTCGGTCAGAAGCTCAGGCTCGATCGTCCAGTACTCGCGGGGGACGAAGGCGCGGATCTCGCGCTCACGATCAACGATCAGTCGGGTCGCAACCGACTGAACGCGCCCCGCGGAAAGACCGCTTTTGACGTTTTTCCAAAGGAAAGGACTGAGCTTATAGCCGACGATTCGGTCAAGGATCCTTCGTGCCTGCTGAGAATTGACGAGATTCTCATCGATGACGCGGGGAGCCTTGATCGCCTCCTTCACCGCTGACTTTGTCAGCTCGTTGAAGGTGGCGCGGCACATCTTATCAAGCGGAATACCAAGCGTCAGGGCAAGATGCCAGGAAATAGCCTCTCCCTCGCGGTCAGGGTCGGTTGCGAGAAAGATCTTCCCTGCCGATTTCGCTTCCTTTTTCAGTTGCTTGATAACGTCGCCCTTTCCGCGGATATTGATATAGTGCGGCTCAAAGCCGTTTTCGATATCAATACCAAGCGTGCTCTTCGGCAGATCGCGGATATGACCGACCGAGGCCACGACCTTATAGTTAGAGCCAAGATAGCCCTTGATGGTAAGCGCCTTTGCAGGCGACTCAACGATTACGAGATTTGCCATAAAACGGTTCCTTCTTTCGGGATTTATCTAAGCCGACGGTAACGTCCGCCGGGTAGTGAACGAATCAGTCCGTAAATTTCAAGCATTGTCAGAACGGCGCAGACCTCGCCGACCGACATAGAGGGAATGTTAAGCTCATCAACGGTAAAATCGCCCGCGGGAAGCAAGTCAAGCACCGTCTGCTCCTCAGGCGAAAGCATGGGCGCCTTCTCCTTCTCACTTCCTGTGACAGAAGGAGCCGCGTGATCGCCCTTTCGTTTACCTCGGGGCGCTTTTTCGCGTAGGAGCTTACGTGCCCCCTTAGCGTCCCCCTTACAATGAACGCGGAAGCGAAGCGTTGCCTCTTCAAGCGAAACGTCAGGCTTCTCCTTGAGGCGAAAGACGTCGATCGCGCAAGGATAGCGCTCCTCAAGCGACACGAGAATATCGTCCGCACAGCTGGCGGCACGTGCCCCCTCGCGAAGAAGCATCATCGGCCCCTCGCCGTCGGGGGTATCAACAGGACCGGGGAGTGCGTACACCGCCCTTTCCTGCTCTTTTGCATGACGGGCGGAAATCAATGCTCCGCTTGAAAGCGAGCCGCAGGTCACGAGAAGCGCGTCGGACAAAGCAGAGATAATACGGTTACGGCGCGGAAAATTCCATCTTTCGGGGCGAACACCCGGTGCAAACTCGGTTATGACGCATCCGCTTTTCAGAATCTCGCGCATCAGATGGGCATGAGCCGAAGGATAGATAACGTCGATTCCCGAGCCGAGCACCGCAATCGTTTTACCTTGGGCGGCAAGGGTTGCCGCGGCGACGATGCCGTCAATGCCGAGCGCAAGACCGCTGACCGTCGTGACACCTGCGCAGGCAAGATCGTATGCGATCTCATAGGACATTCGCTTTCCGTATTCCGAGGGGTCACGCGTACCGACGACGGCAACCGCAGGCCTATCGGAAAGCCTCGGAAGCTCGCCCTTAACGAAAAGCCAAGGCGGCGGATCGGGGATCGCCCGAAGCCGTGCAGGAAAATCATCATCCCAATAGGTCAAAAGCCGAACGCCGACCGAAGCGCAATACTCGAGCAGTCGCTCTGCATCCCGAAGATCCTTATTACAAAGATAGCGCGCCTCAGCTCGTCGATTCCCGAGCGCAAGCGCAAGCTTCTCGGGCTCAGCAGAGTAGATTCCGTCCGCATCTCCGAAGGCAGAAACGAGCCGTCCGAGAGCATCGGTTCCGGGAGAAAGTCGCGTACCGACCCATACCTGCTTTAAATAGTCAGACATCGCTCAAAAGCCAAGCGGCTTACCCCTTTCCACCGAGCTCCCAGAGAAGAACCGAAGCGGCAACCGCCGCATTCAGAGATTCGGTACTAGGCGCAATCGGAATGTAGACGCTTTGATCTGCAAGACGGGAAAGCTCTGCCGGGATCCCATGCCCCTCGTTTCCGATAACGACAACGTCCCCCTCACGCGGCACAAGCTCGCGAAGTGAAACGGCGCGCTCGGAAAGCTCGGCACAAAGAACCCTTCGTCCCGCCTCACGTGCGGAGGTAAAAAGCGAAGCAAAATCAGAGACGACGGTCAGTGAGATCTTAAAGAGAGCACCCATCGCGGCACGAACCGTCTTCGGCGACGTCAGCTCGGCGCAGTCGCTTGACAGAATGACCGATCGGTACCCGAACGCAACCGCAGAGCGCAGGATCGCGCCGATATTGCCGGGATCCCTGACCGAACAGAGGGCAAGCGCCCGACTGTTCTCTTCGCTTTCGAAATCCTTCTTATATATTTTAGTACATTTTTTGAAAATGTCAAGAGAATTTATGACGGTAATGATCCCTTGAGGAGAATTTTCAGAAGAAATTTTCTCAAACGCCGCCTCTGAGAGCAGAAAAATCGGAACGTTTTGGTAGCGGGAGCCGCCGAGTGCGGAAAAAACGATCGGAAGAAGAGTCCCCTTCTGCTTTTCGGAAACGTAAACTCTTTCGATTCCGACGCCCGAGGAAACGGCTTCTTCAAAAAGCTTGACCCCCTCGGCGATAAAAAGCCCCCTTTGCTCTCGGTATTTCTTTTGCAAAAGCGAAGCGGCAAGCATCACCTCGGGGTTGCTGCGCGACGTTATACAGATCGGTTCCATACATCCTCCCGATGCTCAAAAATGAAAGAAAACTGTCAAAGGAAGTGCCGTTTTTTAAAAAGCACCCACCTAAAACAGTTGAAAATATGCAGAAACGCCCCGTTCCGCGTTGTGCGGAACGGGGTGGCTCTAAACTCAGAGAGCGGCCTTTGCCTTCTCTGCGATTGCTGCAAATGCATCCTTGTCGCTGACGGCGATCTCGGAGAGCATCTTTCTGTTCAGATCAATGCCGGCCTTCTTCAAGCCGTGCATCAGCGTGGAATAGTTCATACCGCAAACCTTAGCCTGCGCCGAGATACGAGCGATCCAGAGACGACGGAAGTCTCTCTTTTTCGACTTGCGACCGACGTAAGCGTAGTTGCCGCTCTTCATGACGGCCTCTTTTGCCATGCGGAAATGCTTGCTCTTTGCACCCCAGTAGCCCTTTGCGGCCTTCAGAACGCTCTTTCTTCTCTTGCGCGTCATCATTGCGCCTTTAATTCTTGCCATGTTCTATCGTCCTCCAAATTTTTCAAATAATGATTCCGCTTACTTCTGGATAAGCGTTCTGATCGAAGCAGACATCGAGGGGCTCAGAATTGCACCCTTGCGCAGATTTCTCTTGCGCTTTGCGGTCTTGAGACCGAGGTTGTGTCTGTGGTGGCAGTGGTTCATCTTTACCTTGCCGCCGCCGGTCACGCTGAATCTCTTTGCGGACGCTTTATGTGTCTTGATCTTTCCCATGTTTTTTCTCCTTCAGTTTCGTTTACGGCTTTCGCCTATCATACAAATTCAAAAATTGAATCGAATGAATCAAAATTATTTTCCGGGCTTGATGGGGCTAAGCAGGACCGAGAGGAAGCGACCGTCAAGGACTGGCCCCTTATCCGAGCTTCCTACCTCGCGGCAGGCATCGCGGAATTTCTCAATGACCTCACGGCCAATATCCTGGTGCGCCATTTCTCTTCCCTTAAAGCGGATAACGGCCTTGACCTTATCGCCTCCGGAAAGAAATTTCTTGGCTTGGTTGACGCGGGTTTCGAAATCGTGCGTATCGATACGGCAGGAGAGCTGAACCTCCTTCACCTTCACGATCTGCTGCTTTTTCTTAGCCTCCTTCTCGCGCTTGTCGCGCTCGAAGCAGTATTTTCCGTAATCCATAGCGCGGCATACGGGAGGCTCTGCGTTCGGGGCGATGAGAACGAGGTCAACGTCGTTTCCGTACGCATACTCTCTTGCCTTCTCCAAAGACATAACTCCGAGCTGCTCCTGGTTGACGCCGATCACGCGAACCTCTTTGGCGCGGATCTCTTCATTGATCAGCAAATCCTTGGTGCTAATAGCTGTATCCTCCAAAAAACAAAAAATGCATACGGCAAACGCCGTACACATACGTAAGATCCGCATGGGATCAAGGTATGAACCATACGCACACAGTGTGGTATGGCGAGACTGCGTCTGCTTGTTAAGTCGCAGGAACTCCGCGAACGCTAAGATTATAGCACGCCCATATCTGTTTGTCAACCCTTTTTTTGATTTTTTACACGACTTTTTTTGAAAGGTGCTTCAAGGCATCTTCTTTTCATTAATTTTTTAAATTTACTATAGCAATTTTATCTTTTGTGTGTTATAATGATTTCTATAGCGCGAAAACAAACACAGAAAACACGCAAAGGAACCGTTTATGTCAAATTACATCGAAAAAGCAGAGGCGCTGGTCCTCCCCGTCATTCCCCTGCGCGGCACCGTCTGCTTTCCCCAGGTACAGCTGAATATCGAGATCATCCGCGGAATCTCTCTTAAGGCCTTCGGAGCGGCGGCTGCCGCCGGAGAGTCCCGCGTCTTTCTCGTTGCACAAAAGGACGCCGGCATTGAAAAGCCCGAGGCGAAGGATCTTTACCGAACCGGTACCATCGCCCGCATCCGTCAGGTCGTCAAAAATCCCGAAGGAAACCTTTCGGTTATCTTCGAGGGTCTTTCGCGAGCCGTCGTCGAAACGGTCTACGAGGGTGACGGTTATCTGAAGGCGTCGGTCATCTCGAAAAGCATCCTTACTTCCTCAAGCCCAAGCGAAAAGGCACAGGCTCTGATGCATCAGATCCTCGTAACGGTCGATTCGCTTCGCGAGATCAACCCCGGATTCTCTGAGGACGCCCGCCGTGCCGCTGAGTCGATCCAGAACCCGTCCACCTTCGCTGACTTCGTTGCCTCCGCCTTTTTGATGGAATATCACAACAAGCAATCGATCCTTGAGGCGCTCGCTCCCTTCACACGCCTTGAGAAACTTCTCGTTTGTCTCGCTGAGGAGAGCGAGATCCTGACGACCGAATTCCACATCCACAAAAAGGTGCGCGCCAAGATCGACGAGCATCAGAAGGATTATTTCCTGCGCGAGCAGATCAAGGCGATCCAGCAGGAGCTTGGAGAGGATGCTGATGAGATCGAGGAATACGCCGAGCGCATCTCCTCCTTGAAGCTTCCCACGCAGGTTGAGGAGAAGCTGATGAAGGAGCTCGGGCGCCTTTCTAAGACTCCCTTCGGTGCCTCCGAAAGCACCGTTCTTCGCAATTATCTCGATACCTGTCTTGAGATTCCGTGGACCAAGACCTCAAAGGAGCAGCTCAGCGTTCAGGATGCGCGCCGCATCCTTGATGCCGATCACGACGGGCTCGATAAGGTCAAGGAGCGTATTCTCGAATATATCGCCGTTCGTCAGCTGACTCCGGAGATCAAAAATCAGATCCTTTGCCTCGTCGGCCCTCCCGGTGTCGGAAAGACCTCGGTTGCGGCGTCGGTGGCGCGGGCTCTTCATCGCAAATTCGTTCGTGTCTCACTCGGCGGTGTCAGAGATGAGGCGGACATCCGCGGTCACAGAAAGACCTACGTTGGAGCAATGCCCGGGCGCATCATCGAGGCGCTTACCTCTGCCGGCGTAAAGAATCCCGTGATCGTTCTCGACGAGATCGACAAGCTTACTCGTGATGCGCACGGAGACCCCTCCTCTGCCCTGCTTGAGGTTCTTGACCCCGAGCAGAACTGTCGCTTCCGCGATCACTTTGTGGAGATGCCGATCGACCTCTCCGACTGTCTCTTTATCGCAACGGCAAACGAATACTCAGGCATTGCTCATCCGCTTCTCGACCGAATGGAAGTGATCGAGCTCTCCACCTATTCTGAGGATGAGAAGCTTTCGATTGCCAAAAATCATCTGATCCCAAAGCAGCTCCGCCGTCACGGACTGACCAAAAGAGCGCTGAGGCTCAGCGACGAAACGATTCTTGAGATCATCCGCAAATATACGACCGAGGCGGGGGTGCGTAATCTTGAGAGAACGATCGCCTCGCTCTGCAGAAAGGCGGCGCGTGAGCTTGCGGAATCCGATCAAAAAAAGAGCGTAACGATCTCCCCTAAAAATCTCCGCACCTATCTCGGAAAGATCAAGCACCGCGACGAGCTTCCCGAGGAAAGCGATCCCATCGGGATCGTCAACGGTCTTGCCTATACCCAGAGCGGAGGAGATCTTCTGAAGGTCGAGGCTCTGGTCCTTGCAGGAACAGGAAAGCTCATTCTCAGCGGTTCTCTTGGCGATGTCATGAAGGAATCGGGCTCGCTTGCCGTCAGCTACGTGCGCTCGATTGCCGACCGCTACGGGATCCCCGCTCTTTTCTATAAGGAAAACGATCTTCACGTTCATTTCCCCGAGGGTGCCGTTCCGAAGGACGGTCCTTCGGCGGGCGTTGCCATGACGGTTGCGCTTATCAGCGCACTTTCCGGGCGCGCCGTTTGCCGCGACGTCGCAATGACGGGCGAGATCACTCTGCACGGAAAGATTCTTCCCATCGGAGGTCTTCGCGAAAAAACCCTTGCGGCCGCAAGATCCGGGATTCGACGCGTCATCATTCCCTACGGAAATCTCGACGATCTCGACGAGGTGGATCCAAAGGTCAAGGAATCGCTCGAGTTTATCCCGTGCAAAACGGTCGAAGAAGCGCTCTCGATCGCCCTTGTTCGATGCGGAAATGAAAACGCCCTTCCCATATGTGACGCAACGGGAAAGCGCTTTTTCAAAGGCGCCGATTCGATCGTCGGCATTTCACAAAAGGCCACCCCCTGCGAGGAGCTGCCGCTATGAAGCTGAATCTTTCAAAAACCGAGCTTGTAATGAGTGCGGGCTTTATCTCACAGTTTCCGCGCGCACCGATCCCTCAGATCGCCTTTTCGGGGCGTTCAAACGTCGGCAAGAGCTCGCTTATCAATTCTCTGCTCGGCAGAAAATCTCTTGCTCGCGTCAGCGGAACACCGGGAAAAACGATCACCATCAATTTCTACTCTGTTGACGCGAAGCTCTTTCTCGTTGATCTGCCCGGATACGGATATGCAAGACGATCAAACGATTCAAAGCGCGTTTGGTCTTCATTGACAGACGGTTACTTTACCAAAAATCCGAACAGAGATCTTCTTAGGCTCGTTGTTCAGCTCGTTGATGCTCGCATCGGTCCAACCGAGGACGATCTGATGATGATCGATTGGATGCGGGAATCGGGCGTTCCGTTTCGCATCGTCGCCACCAAGGTCGATAAGCTCAACAAAACCGAGCGTGCAGCTGTAGCAGAGGCTCTGACCGAGCTTTCGCTTCGCACATCGGGTCATGAGCCGATCCTCTTTTCCTCGGTCACAAAGGAAGGGGTTCAGGGGCTCTGGAACGTGCTTTACGATGTTCTATGATTAGATAAGAGGACAAATAGATTGAACGAACCTACCTATCTTCTGCTGACCGCCGTCGCGGTGCTCGTTGCCCTTACGGTCCACGAATATGCTCACGCCCTCGTTTCGACCCGACTTGGCGATCCGACCCCTGCCTATGCGGGTCGTCTAAATCTGAATCCCCTGCGACATATTGATCCGATCGGCGCTCTCGCGATGCTTCTCTTTGGGATCGGATGGGCAAAGCCCGTACCGATCAACCCAAGCTACTACAGACATCCGAAGCGCGGTATGGCACTCACCTCGATTGCAGGACCTCTATCCAATCTTTTGCTTGCCTTCTTCTCCTGTCTTCTATTTTTGCTGTCGGCAAAGGCGTATGCCGCCGCCCTCGGCAGCTTTCCGATCGCAAGCCTACCGGTCAAACTGCTCTACCATCTCGCCGTTTTTCTCAATTTGTTTCACTACCTGAACCTCTGCCTTGCGATCTTCAACCTGCTCCCCCTTCCTCCGCTTGACGGCTCGCGTCTGCTCTATCTCGTTCTTCCTGCGCGTGCTCACAGCTGGTTTATCCGACACGAGCGGTATATCTATTTCGGTGTCCTTGCATGGCTGATCCTCGGCGACCGCTTCTTTGGTATCTTGATGAGGGTCGATCTCATTTCCGGCTCGGGAATACTGACCTTTATTGCAAGCCTTTTTGCTCCAACGGTTTGGATATCGGCCGCGGCTGACGCTCTGTCCGTCTTAACGCTTCGCTTCTGGACGCTTCTTCCCTTTCTGAATTGACGTTTGAGGGTGCTTTATGGATGAACTAACCTACCGACTTGACCGATATGAGGGTCCTCTTGATCTTCTCCTTTCGCTGATCGCGAAGAATAAGGTCGAGATCACAGATATTCCGATCGCTATGATCTGCGATCAGTATATGGAATATCTTGCCGAAGCCCGAGAGATGGATCTTGAGATCGCAAGTGAATTTATCGTCATGGCAAGCGAGCTGATGCTCATCAAGAGCCGTATGCTCCTTCCGCGCGAGGACGACGGCAAGGAGGATCCCCGAAAGGAGCTCGTTGACGCCCTGCTTCTCTACCGTCAGGCAAAGCAAGCCGCCGAGGAGCTTCGCCCTCTTTACGCAGAATTTTCGGGGCGGATCACCAAGGATAACGACGACGTCCCTCCCGAAAAGGGCTTTCCCCTGGGACTTGACACCGCACTACTGACCAAGGCCTTGAATGTTTTGCTCGCACGCTTCAAATCATCCGAGCTTGAGCCTGAGGTCCTTATCAATCCCTTGATCAAGCCGCACGTCGTTTCGGTCGAGGAAAAGATCGAGGAGCTTCTCGACATTCTTGACCTGCAGGAAAGCGCCTCCCTTTTCTTCCTTTTGAAGGACGCCTCGTCTCGCCCCGAGCTGCTTGCTCGCTTTATGGGAATTCTTGAGCTTACGAAGATCCAAAGAATACTGATCGTCGAGGATAAAAGCGGAATTGAGCCGGGAGAGGGCGAGGAGTTTATCCCCCATCCCGACGTCAGCGGTCTCCGCATCCGCTTTATGATCAATCCTAACTTTGACCCCAATGCCAATCCAACAAGCGAAAGCGAATTTGATAATGATGATCGAACAGAATCAGAACAACCTAACATGTGAAGAAACATCCGGGCTAAGCTCGCCTTCAGACGTCGAGGAAAAGGCGGTCAAGGAGTTTCCCGAGGAGCCCGACAGCTATGAGGAGGCGATCGAGGCGATCCTTTTCGCCGCAGGTCACCCCGTTTCCTACGAAACGCTTGCAAAGGCATTCGAGCTTCGCGCCCCGATTCTTCGGAATATGGTTAAGGAGTACGCCGAAAAATACAACAAGTCGAGGGTTCCGCGCGGCGTTATCCTCTTGGCAATGGACAAGGAATGTCAGCTCTGCACTAAGCCAAAGTATCTCTCGTACATCCGCGCCGCACTTGGTATTCGCAGGAACGGCACGCTCTCTGCCGCAAACATGGAGACGCTTGCCATCGTTGCGTACCATCAGCCGGTCACGCGCGCCTACATTGACGCCGTCCGCGGCGTCGATAGCAGCTATGCGGTTTCCGCACTCGTCGAGAAGGGTCTGATCGAGGCAAAGGGACGTCTTGACGCTCC